>DASRRA010000377.1:0-2390 GCA_035696085.1 Bacteroidia bacterium
CTTTAAATGAAAGGTTGATAAAAGATATGCTCATAGAGAGTAGTGGGCTGGTGATTATGAGTACTTATAATAATGGATTTTACATTTA
Organism: Bacteroidia bacterium; assembly: GCA_035696085.1. Classification (GTDB taxonomy): domain Bacteria; phylum Bacteroidota; class Bacteroidia; order 2-12-FULL-35-15; family 2-12-FULL-35-15; genus 2-12-FULL-35-15. The sequence continues at coordinate 89 of DASRRA010000377.1, forward strand.
TGATCCAAGAGACAGCACGGTGGAATATCATCAAATAGGAGATGACCCGGACAATGAAAATTATCGTACTTGTATAACTACTGATCATAAAAATCAAGATAATTTATGGGTAGGCACCACAGATGGTATTTTCCTTTTCAACTTAAAAACAAAACAAGCTGAAAAAAGATATGAATTTCCGTATAATAAAAAAGCTCACTTTGCAGATTATCCAATAAGTATAGTATATATGGATGAGGTAAACGACTCAATGCTTTGTATCGGAACAGACTATCATGGCATGGGAATTTACAACATAAAAAGAAACACATTGATATTGAACACACCTACAACATGGAAAACAGGTACTTCCCTTTATCGAACTGTTGTGGATGGTATTAATCTCGGCTTAGAAAAACATCTTCTCGTATTATCTTCAGTTGCAAAAAAATCTTCAAATGAGTATTATGTGTACTACCGTGATTCGTTACCATTAATATTTAATTGCAGCACTCAAAAATATCTGCAGTTACGTAATCCCGGTTTCATAAATGAGAAAAAGATAAAGTGGGGAACAGCCAAACTAAGTACCGATAAAAAAGGAAACTTGTGGATTGGTGAATCAAAATATTTATATGTTTTCAGTAAAGAGTTTAATTTGTTTACATCAAAAGTGAGTCCGGATACTACGATGTATTATCCAGTAATCGGTACTGACTTAATTAGTATAATCTGGGATAATAGAATAAAAAATTATTATGCAACCGTGGCGGGATCGCCATATGTTTATCTGCTGGACAGTAATTTCCAGGTTACTAAAAAAATGTCAACTTCCCATCACGGTGTTTTTACATTTTTGCTCCAGGATCCCGAAGGCAATATATGGGCATTAAATTGGGGAGGAGTGCGGGGCGGTATTAGTATATGTAGAAACGGAAGCAATCATTTTGAGCCAGCCGAAAAAATATATCACATTCTAAGTTCCCTGGTTGACATGAGGTATATAACATCTGATGATAAAAACAATATTATATTTTCAAAAAAGAATGGTAATTTATTTTTCCTGGATATTACAACTTTAAAATTGGACTCATTAATTTTTCCAAAAATAGACAGTTCACTGCAATTTAATTTTAATGAGCTAAGTCCGTGTTTGTATTATGATGCCACCAATAATTACATATTTGTTTCTAATGAAAAAAATGTATTGCAATATGATAGGGCGAAAAAAGCTTATAAGATATTCACAAAGGACAGTTCATTGACGTTAAACAAAGCTGACTTCTCGTATTTCTCTTTTGATAAAAATGGCCAAATATGGACCTCAACACAGAACAAAATTCAAATGTATGACGGGGTTGAGTTCAAGCTTCAAAAGGAGATTTTATTGAAAAACTCAAGAAATGAAAAGTTTACTATAATCGGATTATTACCTGGGCCACCAAATTATATGTTTATTTTGCTGGAAGGAGGAATGGCCTTGTATAATTACAATAATGATAGTTATACTTTATTTGATAAGGAGAATGGTCTGTTACATGATGATTTCCGATTAACTAATTATGCAAATAACACATACATTTCGGCATATAATAATAGTATAGAATTCGCAGCTTTTGACAAATTGCTGTCATTAAATTATCAGAGGACGTCAAAAATAAACCAGGTAAAGATCTATAATAATAAAATGATCTCCTTTGCAGATCTTAGCAATAATAATATCCAGCTTAGCTATAAAAGAAACACGATCGGCATTTCATTTTCTGCTATTGAATACTTATTTCCTGAAAGGATCCAATATGCATTTCGATTATCAGCAGTGGATAGTAACTGGAAGTATGTGGATTATAAAAACAGGGAGATCATTTTCTCAAATCTTCGACCGAGGAAATATGTCTTTGAATTAAAAGCCCAGGTGCTGGGTGGAAACTGGGAACAGGACCCGTTAAAATTATACATTACTATTACACCTCCTTTCTGGCAAACCTGGTGGTTCCGTACTATTGCAGCTATTTCTATAATTGGGCTACTTTATTGGTTATTCAAAATAAGAATTGCTTCCGTAAGAAAAAAAGAACAGTTGAATGCAAAACATGAAAAAGAGTTACTTGAACTAGAGGCAAAAGCTCTTAGAGCCCAGATGAATCCCCATTTTGTTTTCAATTGCATGAATTCCATCAAGGCCTTAATTCAAAATGATGAAAAACAACGATCAATTGAATACCTGACAACTTTTTCAAAACTCATTCGTACTTTATTTCAAAATTCCGACAAAAGACAAATTAGTTTGTTTGATGAAATAGAAACCTGCAGGCTTTATACA
>DASRRA010000378.1:0-6177 GCA_035696085.1 Bacteroidia bacterium
TCCAGAGTGGTTTTCATAAATTTTAATTTGTATTCAGCCAATTTCAACTCCGTTTCAAGCCATTTATTTTCTCTTGCATTGAGAAGGAATAAGGAGCTTTCACCGTTTATAAATTTTAATTTTTCAGCTTCAACAAGTATCTTACTGTAAGCTGCTGCTTTCTCTGCATTTGAAATTTGACTAGCTATTACGCCAATCGCGTTAATAATGTACCTTTGCTTATAGTTCAATTGGCTTTGTTTGTTAAGAATTTCAAATTCGTTATTTTGTGCAATCAGTCTGGCCATTTTGTACTCATTGATCGGTTTACGCAAAAGAAGAGGAAAGTAGAAGGTGGCGCTCCATTTATAGTTATTGGGGCTCAGCGCGATCACAGAGGACTTTGTGTCACTTAAAAAGTTGTAGCTTACATTCAACACTGGTTTTATCATTTCACGTTTCAAGCGTGATTCCGTTTCCAGTATTTTTTGTTTCGCCGTATATTGTACAATAATAGGGTTAATACCTGACTCATTAAGAACCAGGGAGCGCGCTGCATTCACACTTGAAAGATACAATTGTTCCAGGCTATCAGAAATGACGAATGTTGATTTTAATGATTTATTCGCGGCGTATAAAGCTAGTATTTCATTTAGTCGTTTTGCTTTTTCCAGTTCGCTCGCTTGCTTTTCCAATAGTCGCCCTTGCAGGGATATAGATGCTTCAATTGTATCGATGGCGGGTTTCTCTCCAATTGCAGCAAGTTTATTTACCCCACTTAAACGTTGGTCCGCAAGATCTGCAAAATAGTTGTGAATAGTATTTATTTTACTTGCATACACTGCATCTATATAGGTGTTACTTGCCATAAACAGAAAGTCATTCAATTGGATTTTACGTTCTGCTTCGTAAAAATCTGTATAATACCGCGATTTAATGATTTCTCCACGCCTTTTATCAAATGATAATCCTTGTAACAAACTTACCTCAACTCCAGCGTAGGGTAAACCTCCGGCAGGAGTCGAGTTTTGGGGATTCAGTTTTATACCTTGCCCATACTCATAGCCCATCTTCAGGTATTGTGATGTATAAATTGGTTGCTTTAATTCTGCTTCACCGTAAGTGAAATAATTAAATGAGTTGAACTGTTTGCTTTCTATGGATGAGTTTAAAAAAGGATCATAATTTCCTCTGGCTGCTTTCAACTGAGCATTTGCATAAACAACATTATTCTCGGCACGTAATGCAAGTGGATGCTCCTTTTTCATCAAAGTGATAAAGCCGTTAAATGTCAATTGCTCGGATTGACTGAAGCAGGAAATCCATAGCAAAAAGGCATATGCGGTTAAGCAACTAGTTTTTATAGGATTTAACTGTTTCATCGGCTTCTGATTTTTTGTAAAACTCAGGAGGAAAACCGTTTGCTTTTCTCCATAACTCATAGATGACTGGTACGTTTTGAAGCAATGCGAAACCTTTTACTCCGCCACCTATCTGTAAAGCATATGGCCATGCCTTACTTTTGTTGACAGCCAGCACTCTGAATTTTCCATTCGGGGATATCGTTTTATCAAACGCAACTATTTCAGCATGAAAGCTACCATAGCTTAATCCCGGCCAACCGGAAAAAACGAACGCGGGCCATCCATCAAATACGAGTTGAATAGTTTGTCCCTTTGCTATTAAAGGCAAATCTATCGGATCGACATAGAGTGCGACCGCCTGCTCCTTCTGAACAGGTACGATATTGCAAATCATTCCACCCTCCTTAACAATTTCACCTATTCCTTTTAAAGCAACGCTATTGATGAAACCATCCTGAGGTGCCAATACAAAATAATAGGTGCTGCGCAATGAATAATTGGATAGCTGATTCTGAAGTTTCATCAGCTCGCTCTGACCTTCATACAGTAAAGAAATGGTCGAAAATTTATCAGATTCAGCTTTCCTTAATTTTTCATTGTATTCCTGAAGCGTCGCGTTTAATTCCAGTTCTGTATTTGTCTGTTCGTTTCTGGTTGTATTTACTTTGTTCTCGGAAGCAATCTGTTTTGCATACGACTCCTGTACTTTCACCTTTCTGTTTTCAAGGTCGGTTTTTGATATAATTCCTTTTTCGAGCAACTCATCATACCGTTTAAATTGTTCTTCTGCAACTTTATAATTGTTCAATGAAGATTCTGCTTCTGCGATGTCGCTTGCCAGCTTGGCTTTGACCTGAGCTATTTTGTTTTTTGTTTGTTCGGTTTTCAGATGCAATGATTTATTGATTGCTTCTATTTGTTTTTCAATGGCGGCTACTTTACTTTCATATGCCTGAATTGAAATCTTTTTTGCCTTTACCTGGCTTTCAACTCTTTGTATCAGCTGAGAATCCATGTACTCTTCCTTTATCTCCGAAATAAAAGCAATCGTGTCATTCTTTTTCACAAATGCGCCGTCCTTAATAAACCATTTCTCAATTCTTCCTGCAATCCGGGAAGTTACTTGCTGTGGTTTATTTTCCGGATTCAATACACTCACCTCGCCTTCAAGCCTGACTGTTTGAGTCCAGGGAGAAAATAATATTACAATGCATGTCACAAGTATAGAATAGAATAGCCATTTTATTCTTTTTGTGTAATACTTCCTGTACACTTTACCTGTTGCGTCAAAATAGTTTACCTCCTGCGATTCAAGATAGGATTCATCGGGATTGTTCGCGAAGATGAGCTCTATTTTATATAACCCGGTGATGATGTCATAAAACGTTCCAATGCTGCCAACTAATTTTTCGACAGCGTTTATTACCAGGAGTATGATGATTTCAGATGCTACAAATTGTCCAATGTTCAGTTCTCCAATCTGAACCAGGTATGTTCCTATAAACAAAAGAATAGCAATAAAAAAAATTTTAAAGAACAGTATTGCCTTGTACTGTTTCTCAAACGTATCATAATATTCTTTTCGGCAGTCGATATAGAGGTTTAAGGCACGATCCATCTGATCTGAGCTCTCATTTCCATTGGTTAACAGATCAAATACCTGGTACTTCTGAGAAGAGGTATTAATATTTGATTCTTGCGCTTTCTTACCATAGTAAGTAATTGTTAAGTAGAAGAAAAAACCCAGCACAACCGAAAATATCAGGAACCACGTGCTATATGCCGGTAGGAGCAGCAACCCTAAAATAATACTGATTATGGAGAATGAAAATTCCATTAGAATTTTACCAATCCCTTTTTGCAGCGTTACGACTTCAAAAAAGTGCGTTAATTTTTGTTTTATCGCTTTATTTTCACCGATTGATTTTGCTATGCGCTCCGTTAGTGTGCAGAAAATGCGTTCATGCAAATTTTCGTTCAGGCGCATTTGTGCCAATTGCAGAACACCAATAAACACTGTAATGAGTACAGTTAGGCTGCATAGCAGGATCAGCGAAGCTGAAAAACGGCCGGCCATTATATACGTGATAATTCCCTGAACGGATAAGGGAATAGCCAGATACAATGCACCTTGTAAAAGCGCAAGGATATAAATGTTGTAGATAACCTTCTTCTCGCGGCTTAACCACTTAAACAGCATTGCTGTTTTGTTTTTAATCATATTTTTTGAGTTTGGTTTCGTATCGACTCCGCAAAATTTTCATTGCATTGTGTTAAAGGAATAGAGTATACTTTTACATTCGGCATTCCTTTTTTTTCAATATATGCTAAAATACTGTTGAAGAGTAAAGCTTTGGTCTGTCCCGTTATAACGTAGGTGATCTGCTCTTGTATTTTGCCATCAATTTTAAAAAATGAATGATTATCTCTGTCAATTGATGCATGTGCCAGCAGATCCTCCTCCATTAATTCCTTTACAAGTTGAACTGCATTCTTCTGTGAGTCAATATAAATAGACACGTTTATCATAGGTCATGTTTTTTGTTGCTGCAAATATAGTGAAATGTTTTTTGTGATAGTATTACTATTATTTGTTAAAGTATTATAATATTTTTTATATTTGTAACATCTTAAAAAAATATGTGATGATACCCGACATCAGAATCAAAATGAATGAAAAGCTATACCTGCGGAACCCTGAAGACAATGTTCTGGGCAGGAAAATAGTTAGTCAGGGCATTCTACTTATAAATAAACTGGGTTTTGAAGATTTCACTTTCAAAAAACTGGCCCTGGAAATCGAGGCTACGGAAGCGACTGTTTACCGGTATTTTGAAAATAAGCACCGCCTGTTGGTATATCTGATAACCTGGTATTGGAGTTTTTTAGCCTATAAGGTTATGTTCAAGCTAAATAATATTGATAATCCGGAAGTCAAGTTGAAAACGATCATACATCTATTAGCAACCGAACCGGAAAAGGGACAATACTCCGATTATATACCGGAAGCTGCGGCTTACGAACTCGTTAAACATGAAAGTTCTAAAGCATACCTGACAAGAAATGTTACAAAAGACAATCAAAATAGGTTGTTTAAACCATATAAAGATCTTTCTGCGAAAATTGCACAAATAATTAAGGAATTTAATCCGAAGTATAAATATCCTAATTTTCTGGCAAGTACGCTTTTAGAGATGTCTCATGCACAAAAATTTTTTATGGAGAATCTTCCTTCACTTACAGATAGCTCTTCTCCTAACGATAAAAAATTAATCCAGTTTTTGGAGGATCTGGTATTTAAAACAATAGCAAAATAGAAAACCACTTATCTATTAATCATCTCATAACAGTGGCTTTTGTGACGATTAAAATTCAACAATAAGACCAAGTGAGGGTGTAATGTTCTTACTCTCATTTTCTAAAATCAGCGGTATTCCGTTTGAACCATCTGTTTGCAACGGTTGGCCATCCGTTGTTTCAAAACCGGAATTATCTGCCTTACGTTTAAATGTGTAATAGGGCGTAGCATATTGTACGGACAAAAATACTTTAAAAAATAGCTACAAATAGCTATTCTTTAAAGTATACTTCCTGTTTTCCATCCATACCTTGACACCATGTGCAGGACGCCGGATATTGCAGAAATATAGGCAAAACCTTATCATCTTCACAATAACAAGGTTTTGCTTAAGTTCTAAAAAACTACTGCTTTAAAATTCTATACATCGACGACTGAGTTTCGGTCTGAACTTGAATTAAGTAAACACCTGTGGCCAATTTACTCAAATCAAATGTTGCGTGTTTTTCCGTAGTAATAATTTCAATCTGTTTACCGGTTATTTCCATCAATTTAAGCGTAGCGCTTTGATCACCAAGCGATACAGTTACAATACCATTTGTAGGATTAGGAAATATAGTAATTAATGATGCATTCATAGATATAATATCTGTTGTTATTATCGATTGACATTCGGACGTATCTGAGCAAGCACCATTTGTAACTACTACAGCATAACTTCCATTGTGTTGCGCTGTAAACGTTTGTGCTGTTTCTCCGCTGATAGGCATATTGCCATTGCCACAATCAATCCATTGATAACTTCCAAAAGCATCGTTTGACTTTAATATATTGTTAGTAATACTCACTGTTAAATCAATCTTACTAATTGATAAATGCAATGTGATGACCGAATCACAACCCGCTGCGTTTTTAATCACATGCGTTTGGTTACCCGAAGCGGTATACGTATTTCCATACCAGGTAAAGCTGTTGCAAGCTATTGCAGTGGTATCGCTGCTGGTTGAATGGTTGATCGTTAAATGAAGTGTGATCGTTGAATCACAACCCGCTGCGTTTTTAATCACATGCGTTTGATTACCCGAAACGGTATACGTGTTTCCATACCAGGTAAAGCTGTTGCAAGCTGTTGCAGTAGTATCGCTAGTTGTGCTGTGGTTAATTGTTAAATGCAGAGTAATTGTTGAATCACAACCCGCTGCGTTTTTAATCACATGCGTTTGATTACCCGAAACGGTATACGTGTTTCCATACCAGGTAAAACTGTTGCAAGCTGTTGCGGTAGTATCGCTAGTTGTGCTGTGGTTAATTGTTAAATGCAGAGTAATTGTTGAATCACAACCCGCTGCATTTTTAATCACATGCGTTTGATTACCCGAAGCCGTATACGTATTCCCATACCAGGTAAAGCTGTTGCAAGCTGTTGCGGTAGTATCACTAATTGTGCTGTGGTTAATTGTTAAATGCAAAGTAATTGTTGAATCACAACCCGCTGCGTTTTTAATCACATGCGTTTGATTACCCGAAACGGTATAC
>DASRRA010000379.1:0-1926 GCA_035696085.1 Bacteroidia bacterium
TTCCCAGATTAATAAACCTAACTTTTCACTACAGAAGGATGGCCAGGCCATATCCTTTTCAGAGGAAACATTGTTTGAAGTATATGATGCTTATGGAAATATAACAAAACGAGGGTTTAGCAACACCATTGATATTTCCAACTTACCCAAAGGCAATTACTACTTGTGCTATGACAACGAAGTGACGGATTTTAAAAAGAAACACTAGGCTATTCCCTGATTTCTTATGCCTTCCGTTAGCGCAATCAATTCACTCATAATCATTGCGGTTGCACCCCATATAGTAAATCCATTTACATTGTAAAAAGGCGTATATATGCTTAAACCATTGCTATGCATGATCTTTTTTTCTGATTTTATAACGTTAACCGGGTCCAGGATGTCAATAGTGATGATTCTTTGAACCTCACGTTCGTTCGGTATAAAATCAGGTGAACCCGAATAATAACCGATATAAGGTGTCACCAGGTAATTGCTGGGATTGATATAAACATCGGTTAAATTCCCTAAAACCTCTATTTTTTCCATCGGAATCCCTATCTCTTCATAGGTTTCCCGCAAAGCAGTGTATTTCAGGTCAGGATCCGTCTCTTCCGCTTTCCCCCCTGGAAAGGCAATTTGTCCACTATGCACACCCACATATACTGCCCTTTCGATTAAAACTGTGGAAATTCCATTTTCAAGAGGGTATAATAAAATTAAAACTGCACTTTTTTTTGGCTGATGATTTAATGGTTGCGCATACTTGTTTTTTAATTGTGCGATTTCGCCTGGAACCATTAAAAATTGGGCCGCTTGCCCTGGTAAGGGCTCCGTCAATTTAACTTTTAATTGTTCGATAAATGGGTGCATTCAGATGTTAAATATAGATCAAGATAAATCAAAAAGGCTGTTTTTTGTTATAAATTATGAAACCAATTATAAATAGCCCGCGTAATAAATAACGTTTCAAACATATTTCCCATGAGTACAGAACAAATACAAGAAGTGGTAGGGTGGTTGAATAGCCAAATCTCTCACGTAAACACTGCAATCAATGAAGCACACGCTGCTAAAAATGTTGGTAGAGAAACCCAATATGAAGGAATGCGCGATGCTTTTATCAGATGCTTAAATAAGCTTAAGAATGCTTAATTAACTGCATTCTTAAGTTTATTTTTTTTTATTGCCCTATCGCTATTATTTGTCCTACCTTAAGCCTTGTTTTATAAGGTAATCCATTAATTTCTTTTAAAGAGCTTGTTGTTGTTGCAAAGTGTTTTGCAATCTTCGCAACGGTATCACCTTTTTGAACAGTGTATACTTTCGCATTTGTCGGATAAGCCGCCAACCCCCATTTCGTCTTTTTAATGGTCAGTTCATTGCAAACTAGTTTTTGCTCTGTAAATGAAATGAGGTATTTAGGATTAATAGGAACACCCTTGAGTCGTACTTCAAAATGCAAATGTGAGCCCGTTGAGTGTCCTGTGCTTCCGCCCAAACCGATCGTTTGACCCGCAAGCACCACCTGCCCTGATTTTACTTTTATTTTGGAGAGATGGCCATAAACGGTTTCAAGCCCATTGTAATGCCTGATAATAACTACATTTCCAAAACCACCACAATTTTTTGCAACACGCACCATTCCATCAAAAGCTGCGGCTACTTTATCCCCTTTATTTAAATCAATGTCAATTCCATTGTGCATAGCACTGTCTCTCCATCCAAATTCAGACGTGATGACACCATTGTACGGATGAAAATAATCGCCTTCTTTAATGCCTTGTAATGTCAGATAGATGCAGGAATCTGTTTTCAATTTCAGCATATCATTTTGAGGAAAAAGCTTATGGATCTCAAAGCTGGTATAAATATCATCCGCTGGAAACGAAGTGGTCATCGTTTTTAATTGCGAGGAATTTTTCTTTTTCAAATTGGCAATAGCTG
>DASRRA010000380.1:0-2739 GCA_035696085.1 Bacteroidia bacterium
AAGCTATTATGGATTTGGTGGTAAAGGCAAACAGGTTAGGGATGTACTACATGTCAATGATCTATGTGAGTTGATTGATTTCCAGTTACACAATATGGATACATTAAATGGCCGTTTATTTAATGTAGGAGGAGGAGAAAAAATTAGTGTTTCCCTAAAAGAATTGACTGCTATCTGCCAAAAAGTTACGGGTAACAAAGTTAACATCGCAAGTGTGGATGAGGACAGGCCGGCAGACATAAGGATGTATATTACAGATAATTCAAATGTAATTACGGCTACCGGTTGGCAACCAACTACTGAAATTGAAGCCATTGTACTTGATATTTATCATTGGATCAGGGATAATGAAAACCTTTTAAAACCAATTTTAATAAAGTAGAAAAAACTTATCAATGAATGTAGCAATTATCACAGGTTCAGCAGGACTTATAGGCAGTGAGGCAGTGGATTTTTTTTCCAAAAAATTTGATATTATAGCTGGGGTTGATAATAACTTAAGAAATTATTTTTTTGGCCAGGAAGGGTCTAACGAATGGAATAAGAATCGTCTTCTCAACCAATTCTCAAATTATAAACACTATGATATTGACATCCGCGATGAAAATGGACTTAAAGCATTGTTTAACGAATATAATAGTGATATAAAGCTTGTTCTTCACACAGCAGCCCAACCCAGTCATGATTGGGCTGCGAGAGAACCTTTCACTGATTTTACTGTGAATGCCAATGGGACATTAAATTTATTAGAAATGACCAGGTTGCATTCTCCTGAAGCAGTTTTTATTTTCACTTCAACAAATAAAGTCTATGGTGATACTCCCAACTATCTTCCGTTAAAGGAACTTGAAAACAGGTGGGAAATTGAAAAGAACCACCCTTATTATGAAAACGGTATCGATGAACATATGACTATCGATCAGTCAAAACATTCCTTGTTTGGTGCCTCTAAAGTAGCTGCAGATGTTTTGGTGCAGGAATACGGAAAGTATTTCGGAATGAAAACTGGTGTGTTTAGAGGAGGTTGCCTGACAGGGCCTAATCATTCAGGTGCAAAGCTTCATGGTTTTTTATCTTACTTAATGAAATGCGCTGTCACAAATGAGCCATATACTATTTTTGGGTATAAAGGAAAACAGGTTCGGGATAATATACACAGCTTTGATCTGGTGAATATGTTTTGGCACTTCTATAATTATCCACATCCAGGTGAAGTATACAATGTTGGTGGCGGAAGACATTCCAATTGTTCAATGCTTGAAGCTATAGGCCTTTGTGAAAAAATCACAGGTAATAAAATGAGCTACTCCTATTCTGAAAATAACAGGAGCGGTGATCATATTTGGTGGATAAGTGATGTAACAAAATTTAAAACACATTACCCTAACTGGAATTGGAAATATAACCTTACAGATATCCTGAACCAGATACATGATGCCATGGTTTTAAAGCAGGCGATTAACTCATAAATAGCTACCCCATCAATGAAATTAAGTGTAGTAATTCCCGCTCACAATGAAGACGGGTCCATCAAATCAAGTGTCATTGAAATATATTCCACTTTATCAAGCAACAATGTTTCGCATGAAATTTTGGTCGTTAACGATAACTCGAAAGATAGAACGGAGGAGATATTAAAAGAACTTAAAGCAGAAATACCAACTTTAACTTATATTAATAACCAGGGACCAAGCGGCTTTGGCTTCGCTGTAAGAAAAGGACTTGAAAATTTTTCCGGAGATTGTGTGGCTATAATGATGGGTGACATGTCTGATTCACCTGAAGATTTGGTAAAGTTCTATAAAAAGATATGTGAAGGATATGATTGTGTGTTCGGCAGCAGATTTATAAAAGGAGGGAAGATATATAACTACCCCAGGCTAAAACTGGTAATAAACCGAATGGCAAACTCATTGGTTCAATTATGTTTTGGCATAAGATACAACGATGCGACAAATGCGTTTAAGTTATATAAAAAAGAAACGATTAATGGACTAAAACCTTTCCTTTCACCTCATTTTAATCTTACATTAGAATTGCCTTTGAAAGCAATTGTTCGTGGTTACTCGTATGCAGTATTACCAAATTCCTGGACTAACCGTAAATCGGGAAAATCCAAACTAAAAATCCGCGAAATGGGCAGCAGGTATTTTTTTATTTTATTATACTGCCTGATAGAAAGGTTTTTCTCTAAAGGAGATTTCAAAAAAGACAAATGGTAATACCAGCTTAACGAATAGCCTGCTCTGGTCTTGATGCAATCAATAAAAATTGTTTTCCCATGATTTTCCATATCAATGGGAAGGAAAGATACATTTTTACTAAAAATCTGCTTACAGGTATTTTCCCTCTGAAAGATAAAGGCAGAAACCTAGGGTAAATTTTTTCTATTTTGAATCCCGCAGCGTATAAATGCTCTGCCAAACCAAGTTCGGACAGTATTACTGTATGGTCAGCAAAATCAAAATAAGATCGATAGGCAAATTTAAAATTGGGGCCAATTACTGCTATCTTTTTACCAGGTTTGATACAGGAAAACATTTTTTCCAGGAATGTAGCCACCTGTTCCTGTGAATTTAAATGTTCCAGGAAATTAGAAATGAATACACCATCAAAATAATTTTCCGGTAAGTCAACCTGAAAAATATCTCCCACGACGATCTTTATATCCGGATCAGCATACTTGGCAATAAAATATTTATTTAGATCAACAGCCCATTTCTCATTGCATTTAATAGC
>DASRRA010000381.1:0-2126 GCA_035696085.1 Bacteroidia bacterium
AGTGACTGTTGCGGGCGATAGAAGAGATGAAGATATTTTGGAGATGGGTCGCTTGTCGGCGCAGATGTTTGATGAAATAATCATCAGACATGATAAGGATATGCGAGGCCGTTCAGAAGAAAGTGTTACGGAATTGTTAACGAAGGGAATCCAGGAGGTTTCACAATTTATCCCAATCAAAGTTATTTCCGACGAACTGGAAGCGCTTGAATACTGCGTGAAAAATGCAAAAAAGCATTCATTTATTGTTGATTGCACAGATGCGGTAGTAGAGAGCACTACTTATCTTGGTAATAAATTGCAAGAAGAGAAAAACCAAAATAACGATAATATTATTCCATTGGTAGTAAGTCATACCAAATTTGGAATTGTTTCCAAGCAATAAACAGTTTATGTATTGAAAGAAAATGGGTCGGTTAACCGACCCATTTTTTTTATCTATATTCGTCAAGCAAACTAATTACACATGAAAAAAGGAAGGCTGGAAGCATTTAGTGACGGCGTAATTGCCATTATCATCACCATTATGGTGTTGGAATTAAAAGTACCGCATACGGAAGATTTGAATAGTTTAAAGCCATTGCTTCCGGTTTTCTTAAGTTACATTCTTAGTTTTATTTACCTGGGAATTTACTGGAACAATCATCATCATTTAATTCACGCTGCCGAAAAAATAACCGGTGGTGTGCTGTGGGCTAATTTACATTTATTGTTTTGGTTGTCACTGGTACCATTTGTCACCAGCTGGATGGGTGAAAGTCATTTTTCTGCAGCTCCTACTGCATCCTACGGATTTGTTTTATTAATGGCAGCGATCTCTTATTGGTTACTGCAAAATCAATTGATCGTTGTAAATGGAAAGGATTCTGTTTTAGCAAAAGCATTGGGAAAAGATTTCAAAGGAAAGATTTCACCTGTACTTTATATAGCCGCCATCCCCTTAGCGTTTGTGAGTGAATGGATATCCGGGTTTATTTATGTGTTGGTCGCTCTGATGTGGTTAATCCCTGATAGGCGTTTGGAAAATGTATTAAATAAATAGCAAAGTACGGGGAAGTTTATTTGATAGAACTCACATCGAATGTTTTGCCATTATGCAAAGGATAATAAAACAATGATAACAACATTTTTAAAATAAAAAAAGAGCGATTCATTTGAATCGCTCTTTGAGTTTTAGAAGAGGCTTATTATTCTTTTATAAATTTGATAGTAGAAGTCCCGCTTGCGTTCATAACGGTTACAAAATAAACTCCCTTGTTGTATTCAGACAAATTGATATTCAACGATTGTTGATCCGTTTGAACAGTATGCAATGACTGTCCCAGCATGTTTACAATACTTATTGTATTTGTAATACCAGGGTTGTTCAAAGACACAAGAATATTTTCTGTAGCGGGGTTAGGATAAACACTCGCATTGTTTTTATTGGCTTCTGTAATACCGGTTGAAACGGCAACTACAGTTCCATCGATGGTATATTCACCAATGGATGAGTAATCTGTATAACCTGTTGCACCGGAGGTTCCGTTACTTGTTCCATCCACTTTCAGGTAATATGTTCCGGCTGCAAGCGTTGTGGTGATCGTGGCCGATAATTTATCTGTTGGATTCGCTGTTGCCATTACAGTACCAGATGCATTTGTAATGGTTAACAGTACATCAAGATCAGGGAAGTTAGCAGAAGGTTTCACATTTATGGTAACACTACCTGCACCTGTTTTAAATGAATACACATCAATATCTGAAGATTTTAAAATGATACCATAATTGTTTGTAGCTAAAATGGTTGAGTTGTCCGATTCGATTTTTAAAGCAGCAGCCGCACCAATGGTATTACCAGCTTCATCTGTTCTGAATGTAAATCCATTAGCGGTTCCTATTATATTTACATCATCTTCATTGTTGTTGGCATCTGTGTATTCACCTTTACTCCATTGCGTAACTGTCTTACCATAACTCACGCCCATGATTGGTGCCCAACCATTATGTCCGGCATAATATTCCGTTCCACTATTTGTCCCATCATGATCCAGTCCCATTGTATGACCAACTTCATGTGAACAGGTTTCGCCGGTTGTTTGTCCATTACCACCCAGGTTAAATACCCAGCACGGGGTTTTGTCATC
>DASRRA010000382.1:0-1628 GCA_035696085.1 Bacteroidia bacterium
ATGGTTGAATAGGATCGTGCTGAGCAATAGCATTTGAAATGCTAATGCTGAATAAAATTGCAAGTGATGCTTTACTCCTGAGAATTCGATTAAAAATTGTTTTCATTTAAAACTTGAATTGGTTATTCTTAATTGATAATAGCTGACTTTAGAACTGTTTAACTAAAGGAATATATTGATTTAATTGATAGGATTAGCAACAGCAGATTTTAAAATCGCCTTCTTCTGAGGAATTAAGAGGTATATAGAGTGGTCTATTCATTTATAATAATACGTTTATTAAAACCGTTTGCAAAACTATAAATAATTTCCACAATATCTATATATTTTATAGATTATTATAAACGTGCTATAAAATTATGACCTTGTTTTTCATTCATAAGTGAATTAAAAAGTTGTCACAAATCCTTCGTCAACTCTTATTTTTTCCTTTTTCAGAAAATCAATACTGGTATTGTATAGTTGTTTAAGGGAAACGGGCAAATTTCCTGATGTATAGGGATGTCTGCCACCAAAGGTATGATTGGTTTTAGGAATAATGATTACTATGCTGTGCTTCGCTTTCTTATGAATCTCCGTAGCATGAAATAAGGGTACCGCTTCGTCTTCCTCACCGTGAATGAGCAACAGGGGTTGATGTATTAAAGCCGCTGCATTCAACACATTTAAACGCAGGTTATTCACTTGCAAATCTTCAATGTATTGATAATACACCGGCATTCGCTGCTGCGTGCGTGTATTCACTACCCAACGTACCCCATCCCTTTTCCAATTGTGAAGATCCTCAAAAGAATAACCTCCAAGTAAATCACTTACAGCTGCCCACGTGACAATTCTTTTTACACGCGCGTCCTCTGCTCCTTTTAAAATAGCAACTGAACCTCCCCGGCTATGTCCAATAAGATAGATTCTTTCCGGATCAATCTCATTTTTTAATTCTTCCGCTCCATTTTTTGTAACCCAATCCAATACTTCCTCTAGATCATTCAACTGTGTTGAATGATTATCTTTTCCAAACGCTTCAGGGTCCAGAAATTCTGACGGCGATTCCGGTGTTGTACCATTGTGAGAAAAATTAAATTTGACAAAAACAAAATTTTGCTCTGCAAAGTAGTTCGCCATTTTGTTAAATGGCCCCCAATCCTTAAATCCTTTGAAACCGTGAACAAAAATAATTACGGGTTTTCTCTTTCCATTTTTCAAAAAAGAAACATCTCCCAGAAAAGGTTTGTTTTCTTTTTGCGAGTTAAGCCTGAAAGATATGGTTGTAATGAGTGAATTCATGATTAAAAATGCACAAGATTAATTTAAAATCCCTCTCTTAACATAATTGCGAATAGACTTATTTTTTTACTTTTTTCTCAATTTGTCTTAAAAACAAGAGTTGGAAATAATTAAATAGACGCAGTGGGAAAACCCGTGCAACAAGAAAAGCGAATGTTGCATCTCTACCGACAATTATCCTGTTTTTATTCCTCTCTATTCCACGTATAATTTTTAGGGCAGCATATTCAGGTGTTTGCACTTGTACTTTTTCATATAGGGACATATAGGAAGAATCCCCTCCTCTTGCTGTTCTTACAATATTTGTCTTGATTCCACCGGGATGTACACTATGCACTTGTATA
>DASRRA010000383.1:0-7525 GCA_035696085.1 Bacteroidia bacterium
ATCCCGGGGTGATGAACTCCAATTTAGGAATGTACCGCATACAGTTAAGCGGAAATGAATATGTGCTAAACAAAGAAATCGGTTTGCATTATCAATTGCATCGTGGCATAGGTGTGCATCAAACAAAATCTAATGCAAAAAATCAACCGCTCAACGTGAGCATTTTTGTTGGTGGTCCGCCGGCTTTAACATTAGGCGCTGTAATGCCATTGCCCGAAGGCATGAGTGAACTTAGTTTTGCAGGCGTATTAGGAAATAAAAAAATTCGTTATGCGTATAAAGATGGTTTTTGTTTGGCAGCGGATGCTGATTTTGTGATCACGGGTGAAGTGTATCCAGGTGAAAATAAACCCGAAGGGCCTTTTGGCGATCATTTAGGCTACTATAGTTTGAAACATGATTTTCCGTTGATGCGTGTAAAGCATGTTTATCATCGTCAAAATGCCATATGGCCCTTTACGGTTGTGGGCAGGCCTCCGCAAGAAGATACAAGCTTTGGTGCACTGATTCATGATTTAACCGGATCAGCCATTTCAAAAGAAATTCCAGGGCTCAAGGATGTGCATGCGGTAGATGCAGCTGGTGTACATCCACTCCTGCTTGCTATTGGTAGTGAACGCTACACACCGTACAATACAGATCGCAAACCACAGGAAATATTAACCATTGCCAATCATATTTTAGGAACAGGACAATTAAGTCTTGCAAAATACTTATTTATCATCGCCGGAGAAGATGATAGAAACCTAACCACTCACCAGGTCCATGATTATTTTAAACATGTACTGGAACGAGCCGACTGGAAAAGAGATTTACATTTTCACACACAAACCACCATTGACACACTTGATTACAGCGGCAGTGATTTAAACAGCGGAAGCAAATTGGTGATTGCTGCTGCCGGCAACAAAATAAAAGAATTGGGAACACAAGTGCCGGATGCGAACCTGCCGGATAGCTTTTATAATCCTAAACTGGTAATGCCAGGTGTTATGGCTATCAAGGCAAATAAATTTGTTGATCAACAACAAACCGTGAAAGAGCTTGAAAAATTAAATGCCTGGAACATTGATCATGTAGCTTATCCCTTATTAATTATTTGTGACGACAGTGATTTTGTATCCCAGACATTGAATAATTTTTTATGGGTCACCTTTACCAGGAGCAATCCATCCCATGATATTCATGGAATACACAGCTTTACAGAAAATAAACATTGGGGCTGTAGAGGCTCTTTGATTATTGATGCCAGGGTGAAGCCGCATCATGCACCCGAAATGATAAAGGATCCTGCTATCGAGCGAAAAATCAATGCTCTGGGAGAAAAAGGAAAGTCACTTTTTGGAATCATATAAAATAAGTATATTTGAAATATCATTCGGTTGCATGTCGCTTTAGCTTCAGCGATGGCGCAGCAGATTTGATGAGTATAGAGCTGGGAATTACAAACATTTTACTAACAAAAAAGCAAAATTTTATCATGAAAAAAACAATTACCTTAATAACAGTTCTAATTGCATTTTCTTTTGCTTCTTGCAAAAAGGAACATGATTGCGTATGTACTTCTACGTTTGGAACAGAGGTGACAACCTCTATTAAAGCCACAAAGAAAAAGGCGAAGACCAAATGTGAAGCACAATCGGAAGATAACGGTAAATACGTTGTTACTTGTAAAATAATGGATTAATAATTATAACTTAATATATAAAAATGGCCGCACCTAGCGGCCATTTTTTGTTTAAATACGGTTTCAATTTGACCACCCAAACTCCCTTAGCACCGCTTAATAAATGGCGTAATTCTAACCTTGGATATAACTAAAACTTGTCTATATTTGGGGCCGTTGAAAAAAATTAAATATACGACATGGCAAATCTTTGGGTTAAAAAATCAATTAGTTCCTTACAAAATGAATCGGAAGAAAAAGTAGGTGGACTTCATCGTACGCTGGGGCCACGTTCATTAGTTGCTTTAGGTATTGGAGCAATTATCGGGGCCGGATTATTTTCTATTACAGGTGGTGCAGCGGCTAATAATGCCGGACCGGCAGTTACAATATCATTTGTAATAGCAGCATTGGCTTGTGGCTTTGCAGGTTTATGTTATGCTGAATTCGCATCAATGATACCTGTCGCAGGAAGTGCATATACTTATTCATATGCCACAATGGGTGAATTTATTGCATGGATTATCGGGTGGGATCTGGTTTTGGAATATGCTGTCGGCGCAGCGACCGTTTCCATTAGCTGGTCAAGATACCTTGTTAAATTCCTCCATTATTATGGAATTAATTTACCACCATCTTTAAGCTTATCACCCTTTGATACAGCCACACTTGCTGATGGCACAATTGTACACGGAATGATTAACCTTCCGGCAGTATTAATTGTTATATTAATGTCGCTATTGCTAGTGAAAGGTACAAAGGAATCGGCTTTTGTAAATGGGGTGATCGTATTGCTAAAAGTAGCTGTCGTATTAATTTTCATTGCACTTGGATGGAAATACATTAATTCAGATAATTATACACCTTATATTCCAGAAAATACGGGAGAGTTCGGAAGTTTTGGGATGAGCGGAATTGTTCGTGCAGCAGCCATTGTATTTTTTGCTTACATTGGTTTTGATGCGGTATCTACTGCAGCCCAGGAAGCAAAGAATCCAAAACGAGATATGCCTATCGGTATTCTCGTTTCATTGGCGATATGTACTGTATTGTATATTCTGTTCGCACACGTTATGACAGGTGTTACACCTTATACTTCATTTAAAGGAGCAGACGGAATCGCACCAGTGGCAGTTGCAATCGATCATATGGGAACTGCAGATGCAAGTGGAGTTATTGTACCAGCTTATCCTTGGTTAAATAAAGCAATCATCCTTGCTATCCTTGCCGGATACTCTTCAGTAATTATGGTCATGCTAATGGGACAATCACGTGTATTTTTCTCCATGTCGAAGGATGGACTTTTACCAAAAGTGTTTTCCGATGTACATCCAAAATTCAAAACGCCTTCAAAATCCAATCTTCTGTTCATGGTATTTGTAAGCTTGTTTGCTGCTTTTGTTCCAGCAAATGTAGTAGGAGAGATGACCAGTATCGGAACCTTATTGGCTTTCATTCTGGTGTGTATAGGAGTGTGGGTATTGCGGAAAAAGCAACCGGAACTACCACGAGCTTTCAAGACACCTTTGGTACCTTTAATTCCTATTTTAGGAATTGCATCTTGTTTATTCATGATGCTGTTTTTACCATTGGATACCTGGTTGCGATTAATTATTTGGATGATTATCGGAATTGATGTGTATTTATTCTATGGAATAAAAAATAGTATACTTGGTAAAGGAGTAGTTGACGCAAGCAAATTAAAACCATTATTTGTAACAGGTTTCTCTTTATCTATATTACTTGGAATTATCGCGCTATTGCATCATTATACATTGAAGGATGGAGAAAGTGATTTAACACTTTATATTTTATCGCTTGTAATAGCCGTTTCTCATTTGTTTTTATACATTGGGAAATTAGCAGGAAAAAAAGTTGAACAATAACCGATATACTTTCACAAAATAAAAGGGACGGATCATTCCGTCCCTTTTTGCAAATACAGGTTTTAAATTAAAGCACGAGTTGTATGGAAAACAAAACAGGATTAAACAGAACACTTGGTTTATTTGATGCAACAAGCATTGTCGCAGGTTCCATGATTGGATCCGGAATTTTTATCGTAACAACCTTTATGGCTCGTGAAATAGGCTCGGCAGGATGGATTCTGTTTTTATGGTTGCTTACCGGATTGATCACTATTACCGCCGCATTGAGTTATGGAGAATTAGCTGCCATGATGCCAAAAGCAGGCGGGCAATATGTTTACATTCAACGTGCTTACGGCAAACTGATTTCTTTCCTCTACGGTTGGGCCGTTTTTACGGTTATTCAAACCGGCGTTATTGCGGCTGTTGCTGTTGCATTTTCAAAATACGCTGCCGTATTTTTTCCTGAGTTGAATACCGTATTGGTTAAAACGCCTGTTGTGACCACAACGTATGCGCAAATTTTATCCGTTTTTTGCATTGTGCTTTTAACCTATATCAATAGCAGAGGTGTGAAGAATGGAAAAAATATTCAGCTGCTTTTTACATCCGCAAAACTAATTGCCTTGTTTGCATTGATCGTTTTAGGATTGGCGATGGGATTTAAAAGCGGTATGCTGGCACAAAATTTTTCAAACATGTGGGAAGCCAACAGTACAACTGTTAAAGGAGATGGATCCTTGTTTACTGTTCAGCTTGCTGGTTTTGCTTTAGTAGGTGCCATGGGTGCATCACTCATCAACCCGCTGTTTTCAAGCGATGCCTGGAACAACGTGACCTTCATTGCCGGAGAAATTAAAGACCCCGTTAAAAATATTCCACGAAGTTTATTTTTAGGCACAGTCATCGTTACCATTATTTACATTTTAGCCAATGTGGCGTATATGTCCCTACTGCCAATTAAAGGAGATCCCCACGCTACAGACGCAATTGGACAAGGAATTATGTTTGCTTCCAATGATCGTGTGGGAACGGCCGCGGCGTCAATTATCTTTGGCAACTCTGCTATCTATTTAATGGCAGCCTTAATTATGATTTCAACATTTGGATGTAATAACGGATTGATACTTTCTGGCGCACGTTTATTTTATGCAATGGCAAAAGACGGTTTGTTTATAAAGAAAGCAGCTGAAGTAAATGATAAGCATGTACCTTCTACAGCGCTCTGGTTTCAATGCATTTGGGCATGTTTATTATGTCTTTCAGGGCAATATGGTCAATTGATTGTATACTCCACTTTTGTCTCCTTATTATTTTACATGCTTACGATAGGAGGGATTTTTATCCTTCGGAAAAAAGAACCCAATACCGAACGTCCTTATAAAGTAATCGGCTATCCCATCATTCCGATATTTTATATTCTGATAACATTAGTCATTACCATCGACTTGATTTATTACAAACCTTTTGAAACGCTTGGAGGGATAGCTATTGTATTGTTAGGGCTGCCTGTTTATTTTATACTTTCGCTCAAAAAGATCGAGTCAGCCGAGCCAACCGAAACACAGTAATTAATTTTATGAAGCAAATTATTCGCGACTATTTCACATTTAATAAAAGAGAAAAGAATGGAATATTCGTATTGATTTGCATCATTCTTTTATTGCTCCTTTGTATTCATTTTTCAGAAAAATTTACAAAGAGAGAAGTCGTTGATTTTTCAAAATTTGAAAAGCAATTGCAAGCATTAAATGCTGTAGAGCAAAAAGAAGATCACACCTCAGCAATAAACGAGAAAACAGAACTCCCAACATCTGCTACACCCATTCAGTATTTTAAGTTTGATCCAAATGGTCTGTCCAAGTTGGATTGGAAACGATTAGGGCTAACAGACAAACAAATTCATTCCATAAAAAACTACGAATCAAAAGGCGGCACATTTCGCTCAAAAACAGATGTCAAGAAAATGTACGCTATTTCTCCTGCATTATACGCGGCATTGGAACCCTATATTCAAATTATTGAAAAGCAAAAGCCCGAAACAGTCGAAAAATCAATATATACGCGACATGCACCTGAATTGAAACTAATTGAAATCAACTCCGCTGATTCTGTTCAACTAGCAACGCTTAAAGGAATTGGTCCTTTTTATTCAAAAATGATCATCAAATATCGAACACTCTTGGGAGGTTTTTACAAAAAAGAGCAATTGTTGGAGGTATGGAAAATGAATGAAGAAAAATACAAGGAGATAGAAAAATACATTTACGTAGATACTTTAAAAATCAAAAAAATAGACATCAATACCTGTACTTCCAATGACTTAAAACGCCCGTATTGTAGCTGGAAAGTTGCGAATGGCATAATCAGTTATCGGGCAAAACATGGGGATTTTTATACAGTAAATGATCTAATAAAAACGAATTTACTTGATTCTGAAACACTTCTAAAAATGGCTCCTTATTTGAAAACGGGGAAATAAAGGGTACACATTTGTGGCTTAGCTCTACTTTTTTAAAAACGGAAAATAATATAACTTTTTAAACCAATTCTGTAACAGCAAAAACATTTAATAATACAATCTTTGCTGCTACCGATGAAAAAAGAGATTTTTATGAAGCTGTATATTAAAAACATGGCTTGCGATAGTTGTAAAACCGTCGTAAGAGACGAACTAAAAAAAATTCGGGTAAAATACACAAAAGTTGAGTTTGGAGAAGCAGATATAGTTGGTCATATTACCGATCTGCAAAAAGAAAAACTCAACAAAGCTCTCAAAAAATCAGGCTTGGAATTGTTGGAAAACAAAAGCGCCATCCTCATCGAGAAAATAAAAATCGCAATTTCGGAGTTTATAAAACATCCCAAGAGGATTAAATTCTCTGCGTATTTAAGCGAGAAAATGAATTACGATTATAAATATTTGTCTAATTTATTTTCGGCTGTACAGGCTACAACCATCGAACAATACATGATTGTAACGAAAATTGAAATGGCGAAAGAAATGATTTTGTTTGATGATTTGACATTAACAGAAATATCGCATCGCCTGCGTTATACAAGCGTGGCGCATTTGTCAACACAGTTCAAAAAGGTAACTGGTCTCACACCTTCGCATTATAAGGCTTTAAAAAAAACTCGAGACTTAAGATTGAATAGTTAAATTAAGAATATCTCATTTATAACCACACATTTGCTTAAAAAATTAAAACATATATTTTTAGTTGATGACGATGAAGACGATCAATTATTTTTTCTGGAAGCATTGAAAGAAATTGATGATTCAATAGAATTTAGTGTTGCAGAAAACGGGAAGAAGGCATTGAACGCATTGCGTGATCTGACTCACTTACCCGACATGATTTTCATGGATATAAATATGCCTGAACTAAATGGATTTGAATGCTTGAAAGAAATAAAAAAATGCGCGCGTCTAAAAGCAGTTCCGGTCATTATGCTGTCAACCTCTGTTTCGCTCAATGACATGAGCTATTCAAAAGAATTGGGAGCCGAAATGTTTTATACCAAGCCAAGTTCCTATTCAAAGCTGCGTGAATTGCTTAATAGAATTCTAACTGCCTAGCCAGCACGCGGGCTTTTTATTCCTCTATAATACCCATTTCCTTAAAATTTGAATTTTACTTCAAGGGAAGTGGGTATTATTTTTATATTTGCCCACTCTAAAACACCTACTTATGGACTTTACAAAAAATGAAAATCAGCGCATGATCGCTGATATGATTAAAAAATTTGGCGATGACCACATCCGTCCGAAAATGATGACGTGGGATGAAACACAGGAATTTCCTATTGATGTGTTCAAGAAACTAGGTGAACTAGGATTGATGGGTGTTTTGGTACCACAAGAATACGGTGGTTCAGGTTTTTCGTACACAGAATATGTAACAACAATTGTTGAAATTTCTAAAATTTGCGGATCCATCGGTTTGTCCCTGGCCGCTCATAACTCCTTATGTACTGGACATATCCT
>DASRRA010000384.1:0-3427 GCA_035696085.1 Bacteroidia bacterium
CAGCATCACATTGGAAGGGAAATTATTATACAAACCACCGTCAAATAACAACGCCCCATCAATCGATATCGGACGAATGTAAAAAGGATAACTCATGGAAGCCCTCACAGCCTGCGCCAAATCTCCTTTTCGAAAAGTAACGGATTTTTTTTGCTCCACGTTAGAAGCCACGCATCTGAAAGGGATAAACAAACTATCAAAATCATAATTGGCAGCAGCAGCTCCTGCGCCAGCAAGCTCCATCATACCAAAGTCCATGGCTATGGGAGAAACCACATTGGTAGGAAGCACATTCATGAGTGCCGTATCCAGTTTTAGAGAGATCCAGGAAGCATCATCATCTGTACGCTTAAAATAATACGCATATTTTTGATCGATGATTCCTTGTGATAAGTTTCTGAATTTTTCTGTTTTTACCAATTCTTCCAACTGGGCTGGTGAATAACCAATAGCATACAAAGCGCCAACGAGTGCCCCTATAGAGGTTCCTGTAATATAATCAACCGGAATATGATTTTCTTCCAGTGCTTTTAATACACCGATATGCGCAACTCCACTGGCTCCACCTCCACTTAACACCAATCCAACCTTTTGAGCGGAAGATTGCTGAGAGAAAAACAAAAAACAGATAACAATTAAAAAATAATATGTGTAGCGGGTAATTTTCATTTATTAAATTACCACAAATCTACTGAGAAAATCATTGGAAGAAAAATACATTTTCAATTATTGTAAGGATTCTATCAACCCTTTAAAATAATCGGGTGCATGCAGTAAACGGGACCCATACCAGGAAAACAATTCTCCATCAACGGTCACAATTTTCGCGTGCTTGCAAATTGTTTGAAACTCGGCCACATGTTTTTCTTTAAAAGGATAAGGTTCGGAAGATAATAAGATAACATCAGGATTTGCTTGTGCCAGTTGCTGTGCGGTTATTTCCGGATAACGTTGAAACGCATCTCCGGCGAATACGTTTTTAAATCCACATTGCTCCAGTAAATGATGGATAAAGGTATGACTTGCGGCAACCATATAAGGCATTCTCCAGATGAAATAAGCTACTTTCAATTGTTTTAAAGCTGTGCTTGCTCTGAAGTTATAGAACACTTCAAATGCACTCTTTATGCGGGATACCATCATGGTCGCTTCTGCTTTTTTATTCACCAGCTCACCAATTTGCGAAATCATTTGAATACTATCACTGAGTGTGTAAATATCACTCATCCAAACCGGGTACAGCGACATAAGCGCTTCGATCTGCTCCTGCTCATTCTCCTCTTTGTTTCCAATAATGAGATCAGGTTGTAAAATTTTTATCTTCTCAAAATCATATTGCTTGGTGCCACCCACACGGGTTTTGTTTCTATACCATTCGTTGGGATGTACACAAAATTTGGTGACGCCCACCACTTCATCGCGTAAACCTAAGTCGTACAGCAATTCCGTTTGAGAAGGCACCAATGAGATGATGCGTTTAGGAGCATCAGGGATTTCAATTGTTCTATGAAGTTGATCAGTAAAAAGCATCAATGGCTTAAAGCATCGATGATATCATACTTCGTAATGATATGTACATTCCCACCTTTGTCGTTTACAATCACCGCGTAATTGTCTTTATTTATTTTTCTGGAAATATCTTCAATGGATTCATCACTTCCCACAACCGGAAACGGCGGTTGTGCCACAGCTGAAATTTTTTCTTTTTTCAGATTGGGATCACCAATTAATTTTGCATATAAGAGGGTATCATTAATGGATCCGACAAAATTTCCTTTACCGTCTGTTACCGGCAATTGAGAAATGTTAAACTCGGTAAGCTTTGCACAAGCGGTTTCCACGCTGTCATCCATCGTAACAGTTACCAGTTTGCGATCCTTATTTTTTTCAATCAGATCCGCTGCTTTACGCATTTGTTTTTGTTCCAAAAACCCGCGATCACGCATCCAATCATCATTGTACATTTTCCCTAAATAACGGGTTCCATGATCGTGGAAAATAACCACCACCACATCTCCTTTTTTCAACTTATCTTTTAATTGCATCAAGCCCGCCATTGCCGAACCTGCAGAGTTACCCACAAAAATGGCTTCTTTACGTGCTATTTCGCGTGTCATCAGCGCAGCATCTTTATCGGTTACTTTTTCAAATAAATCAATGATACTAAAATCAACATTGGCTGGTAAAAAATCTTCTCCAATTCCTTCAGTGATGTAAGGATAAATTTCATTCTTATCAAAGATACCGGTCTCCTTGTATTTTTTAAATACAGAACCATACGTATCAATCCCCCAGATTTTAATGTTGGGATTTTTTTCTTTTAAATATTTTCCGGTACCGCAAATGGTTCCCCCGGTTCCCACACCTACTACTAAGTGTGTGATCTTTCCTTCAGTTTGTTCCCAGATTTCCGGTCCTGTCGTTTCATAGTGTGCTTGTGTATTCGACAAGTTGTCGTATTGATTAGGTTTCCATGAATTTGGAATTTCCTTTGCCAAACGGGACGACACAGAGTAATATGAACGTGGATCTTCCGGATCAACATTGGTGGGACATACAATCACTTCCGCGCCAAATGCACGAAGCGCATCAAACTTTTCCTTTGATTGTTTGTCAGTCGATGTAAAAATACATTTATAGCCTTTTATAACTGCAGCAATGGCTAGTCCCATCCCTGTATTCCCGCTGGTACCTTCAATGATAGTACCTCCAGGTTTTAGCGCCCCGCTTTTTTCAGCATCTTCAATCATTTTTACAGCCATGCGGTCTTTGATGGAGTTACCGGGATTAAATGTTTCTACTTTCGCGTAGACCGTTGCAGGAAGATCCTTTGTAATGTTATTAATACGTACCATTGGTGTATTGCCAATCGTTTCCAGAATGTTATTGCAGACTTTTTTCATCTTACTTTGTAGTCGGTTTTAGAGCGTTGTTTGTTAGGATGCAAAAATACGAAATTTCCAGCAACCTCTTACGTTTCAGGAAATGATTGGCAGTAATTCAAATTCCATTGTTTTCGCTACATGCTCCTGCTTTATAATTCCTTTCGCATAAAATGAATTTTCTCCGGAATCATATTTATCCAAATAGGCTTTATTTATTTTTTCCGTCAATGCTGCCGACTGCACAGGAATTATCGCTTTCATCTCAAAAATTTTATTTCCGCATTTTAGAAAGCCCTGGCTATTCTCCTTAAGCGTATTGTACCAGCTTTTTTCTGCCATTCCCCAGGAACGTGCAAAGATTCGGTCGTCCACAACCACCATCCAGATTTCTAAAAAGGTATCCCGCTCTTTGCCGGCTTTGATACCAATTAAATTGTTGTTTCTGATATAATTCAAACATATATCCATAAAGTTAGTGTAAGTGTTAAGCGTGAATGTAAGTATTGAACATTTTTAACTAAACCGTATCGCTTTTACCGGTG
>DASRRA010000385.1:0-28836 GCA_035696085.1 Bacteroidia bacterium
GGTAGCGTGAGTATGGCCTTTTGCAATTTGGCTTGTATTTCGTCTCCTTTAAAATAAGCATCGCTTTGCAGGCTGGCACCCAAAAAGCTGGATGCTTCATCCAGTGGAACACCTGCCCGTTTTTTCTTCTGATTTAAAAAAGTAATGGATTCGTTGGTAGCGATGCGATACAGCCAGGTGTAGAGTTGTGACTCTCCTTTGAAACCTTCTAAGTTACGCCAGACTTTTACAAAAACATTTTGCAATACGTCGTTCGTATCATCATGATCAATTAATATTTTTCGGATGTGCCAGTAGAGCCTTTTCTGATACTCGCGTACCAGCATGTTAAAGGCATGGTTACGGGTTTCTTCCTTACGGAATTTTTCAAGGAGTTCCTTGTCAAATTCGCTCAATCTTTCAGAGGAAGTCACTGAAACAATAGTATCATTTTTTAGTTCATCCTCCATTTAGCTAGCTAACTGTTTATGATTTACAGATAAATCTTAAGTACAACATATATAGCTATGTCCAAGACTTACTGCGCTGTTTTTGCTGCGTAAGCCGAAGCTTTAGCGTAGGCTTGCTTGCGCTCGATCACTTTTTTTACAGCTGCTACAATGTTTACTGCATCCAGTCCGTATTTTGTCATCAATTGATCCGGGGTACCGCTTTCTCCAAAGCTATCATTTACAGCTACAGCTTCAAGTGGAGTGGGTAATTCCTTGGCAAGCAATTGTGCAATACTATCTGCTAATCCACCATTTAATTGATGTTCTTCCGCAGTTACAACACATTTTGTTTTTTTTACAGAGGCTAGGACAGCCGCATTATCTAAAGGTTTAATCGTATGAATATTTATTATTTCTGCATTAATACCCATTGCCGCCAATTGTTCTCCCGCTTCAATTGCTTTCCAAACCAGGTGGCCTGTGGCAAAGATGCTCACATCGGTTCCTTCGTTCAATAAAACAGCTTTACCAATTTCAAATTTTTGATCAGCTGGGGTAAAGTTAGGCACAACAGGACGGCCAAATCTTAGATAGACAGGGCCTTCATACTCAGCAATGGCAATGGTTGCAGCTTTTGTTTGGTTAAAATCACAAGGATTAATTACAACCATGCCCGGAAGCATTTTCATCAATCCAACGTCTTCCAGGATTTGATGCGTTGCGCCATCCTCGCCAAGGGTCAGTCCCGCGTGAGAAGCACAGATTTTTACATTCTTGCCCGAATAGGCTACAGATTGACGAATCTGGTCGTATACCCTACCGGTTGAGAAATTCGCAAATGTTCCGGTAAATGGAATTTTTCCACCAATGGTTAACCCGGCAGCAATACCAATCATGTTTGCTTCAGCGATACCAATTTGAAAAAAACGATCCGGATGTTCTTTTGCGAAAGCATCCATTTTTAACGAACCCGTAAGGTCGGCACACAATGCTACAACGTTAGGATTGCTTTTGCCTAACACCGATAGTCCTGCTCCAAAACCTGAACGTGTGTCTTTTTTTTCAGTAAATGTGTACTTTTTCATTTGTAGTGATATAATTAGTTTAATTGACCATCAAAAATTAATATAATTTAACTGGGGTTGATACGCCGGATTCGATGTTGAAAAATCGCTCAACCGTATAAATGGATTCTTTTGCGTTTCTCGGACGGTACTCAATGCGGTACTTTCCGGGTTGCAAAATGATCGTCTCCTGAAGCAAACTGCTTAGGTTGCAAACCCATACCTGCTTGTTATCCTGCTCTACGAAAAGACTTCCCGGACCTTCACTTATTTTGGTAATGTTTACACTTCCAGATAAAGGAATTTCAATAAAGGTGGTTTTGCTTTGAGAAATATCCACATTGCTTAATTTTATTCGTGGCAACGTCAAAATTTCCAGGTCGTATTTGCCAATGATAAATTTCTCTGTTGTATTCAATGATTGTACATGCAAGGTCTGCATCTCACTATGCTTACGGATTATGCAGGAAACGTTTTTGGAGTAATCGATGTTTCCCGACATCTTTAAATTCAAATAGCCCTGTGGGGCATCAACCGCTACAACATTGTGTTTACCGGGCACCAGTTCAATTTTCGATTTTTCTACCGGTGGAATGGTATGTACTACCATTTTGTAAGTGCCAATAGGGTCAACGACTACCGTATCAGGCACGCCTTTGTTGTTGATGGTATGAATGTAATTGTAACGAATTGCACCGCTGTGCTCATCGTAAAAGGTCATGTCCACATCGGTTTCTGTTGGTCGGCCCACCTGGTCATTTAAATTTACCTGAACAGTCGTATTGTTCAGCGCCTGTGAAATAACAATATTTAAAATATTTTTGAAATTGGATTCGCTGGAGGCATCATAAAATTTTCCGATGCAACCAAATGCATTCAAATAACTTTGATCCAGGCCTATCCCAATAACGAAGGGTTTTAAGATGATTCCCTTTTTTTGTAAAGCCAATGAAACAGCACAAGGATCTCCATCACATTCTTCAATTCCGTCCGTAATCAGGATGATGATGTTACGGATGTTTTTGGATGACTCACTTGGAAAATCACCTCCGCATTGCTCCAGGGTGTAAGCAATGGGTGTTGTACCCTTTGGAACAATTGTTTTCAGGCGGTTTTTAATAATCGCTACGTTGTTTCTTCCAAAAGGAACTTCCAGTTTGGTATCGGTGCAACTGCGCTCCGGGCGCAAAGGCACTTGATGACCATAACAACGCAATGCAATTTCAAGGTTGGGAACTTTTTGAATACTGTCTAAAAATTCAGTGAGCATTTTTTTGGCAATATCCATCTTCATCCCGCTTTGCCATTGTCCGAACATGCTATAGGAAGCATCAAAAACAAATTCAATCCGGGTAAGTGGTTTTCTATCCTGGGCAGCGGCTGAAGAAGCGCTCAAAAGTGCAGCAATAACAAGGAGGCCAACGATAACAGATTTGGATAGAAAAGATATAAATGTCAATCGTTTTAAATTCATTGTTAGTAAACTGTTATCTGAAATAGGCTGTAGTAAAGAATTTGCATCGTTTTGTAAACAGATAAAAGGATTAGTAGTCAACAACTGAATCTGTATAATTTTGTGTCAATGCTTCTTTTAATTGCTCGTCGTTTGGAGCAACACCGTGCCATTTGTGGCTTCCCATCATAAAATCAACACCATGTCCCATTTCTGTTTTCATCAGGATCATAATGGGTTTTCCTTTTCCAACAAACGTTTTAGCCAGCTTCAAAGTATTCACGATTTCAGCAACATGGTTTCCTTTATCCAAAGAAATCACATGCCACCCAAATGCTTCCCATTTCGCTTTCAAATCGCCCATGTGTAGTACATGATCGGTAGAACCGTCAATTTGCTGACCGTTTAAATCAACCGTAGAAATAAGGTTGTCCACCTTGTAGGCGGCTGCATACATGGCGGCTTCCCAAATCTGACCTTCTTGTAATTCTCCGTCTCCATGCAAGCTATATACAATTTGCGAATCTTTATTTAATTTTTTTGCCAATGCCGCACCAATTGCTACGGATAAACCTTGCCCCAACGAACCTGACGCAATGCGCACGCCTGGAAGGCCTTCATGGGTGGTAGGATGCCCTTGTAAACGGGAATCCAGTTTACGGAATGTGGCCAATTCTTTTACAGGAAAATATCCGGATCGAGCCAAAACACTATAAAAAACAGGTGAAATATGTCCGTTTGAAAGGAAAAAAACATCTTCTCCTGTTCCATCCATGTTGAATTTGGAAGGTTGATGTTTCATGATTTCAAAGTAAAGGGCTACAAAATATTCTGTACAGCCTAATGATCCGCCTGGATGCCCTGAGTTTACAGCATGAACCATTCGTACAATATCACGACGCACCTGGATGCAGATTTTTTCTAATTCGGTAGTAGAAGCCATAGTTAGTTTTATTTTCGGCCTCAAAATTATCATTTTTTGCAGCCTAAAAATGCATTGTTGAAAACTCAATCAAATAAAACCGTCTGAATATCTTCAAAAAAGTATATTTTGATATCCATAAGCCTCGCCATTTTTATTATATTTGTCACCCTTTTTAAAAAGAATCAAAATAAATACAACCAAGGTTTTGCAACTTAATCAAGCAATTCTGATTTTAATCTTTGCAACACTTTAAATTAACAGATTAATTATTATGGCGTTACAATGTGGTATCGTAGGATTACCGAATGTGGGTAAATCAACTCTTTTTAATTGCTTATCCAATGCAAAAGCGCAAGCTGCCAATTTTCCTTTTTGTACCATCGAACCCAATGTGGGGGTGATTACCGTTCCGGATGAGCGTTTGGCAGTGCTTGAAAAACTGGTGAACCCGGAGCGTGTGGTTCCTACAACCGTTGAAATAGTTGATATTGCCGGACTTGTAAAAGGTGCAAGTAAAGGAGAAGGTTTGGGAAATAAATTCTTAGCAAATATCCGTGAAACAAATGCCATCATTCATGTGCTTCGTTGCTTTGATGATGAAAATGTGGTGCACGTGGATGGATCCGTAAACCCTGTTCGGGATAAGGAAATCATTGACACAGAATTACAACTGAAAGATTTGGAAACCGTTGAAGCAAAATTGAAACGTGTCGAAAAGCAAGCAAAAACAGGCAATGACAAGGATGCGAAGAAAGCTTATGATATTCTGTTGAACCTGAAAAATTTGTTGGAAGCCGGGAAATCTGCGCGTGCAGCAAATCTTACAGATCAGGATATGGTTCATGTGGCTGATTGTTGTTTGTTGACTATCAAACCGGTACTGTATGTTTGCAATGTTGACGAAGGTTCTGTAAAGACAGGGAATAAATATGTAGATGCAGTAAAAGAAGCTGTAAAAATCGAAAACGCTGAAGTATTGATCATTACCGCACAAATGGAAGCAGAGATTGCCGCACTGGAAACCTATGAAGAGCGTCAATTATTTTTGGCTGACATGGGTTTACAAGAACCAGGGGTTAATAAATTAATAAAAGCAGCTTATAAAATCTTAAATCTTCAAACGTATTTTACAGCAGGTGTAAAAGAAGTACGTGCCTGGACCATTAACAAGGGGATGACTGCGCCTCAGGCTGCCGGCGTGATTCACACCGATTTTGAAAAAGGATTTATCCGTGCTGAGGTTATTAAATATGCTGATTTTGTTGCCTTGGGATCAGAAGCAGCATGCAAAGAATCCGGTAAAATGGGAATCGAAGGGAAAGAATATGTTGTAAATGACGGAGATTTAATGCATTTTAGATTTAACGTTTAAGCCTTCGTTAAAGCTACGGCTTACACGGTAAGCATCGGAAAGCTGCGGCTTACGCTGTAGGTATCAGAAGGGTACGGCTTACTTGCTAAATATCAGAAAGCTAAGGCCTACACCGTAAGCATCTGAAAGCTACGGCTGTCATAAAGTCAATATGTAGTTAAAATAAATATGACCCTGAAAGGGGCAAGTCTTTAATAGGCACACGTAAAACCTGTGCCGAATTCGAATACACAATATGGCAGAAAAAGCGACATATAATGAGGATAGTATACGTACGCTGGAGTGGAACGAGCATATTCGTTTGCGTCCGGGGATGTATATTGGAAAATTAGGAGATGGATCTTCACCAGATGATGGTATTTATATTTTGTTGAAAGAGACCATTGATAACTGTATCGATGAGTTCGTGATGGGAAATGGAAAGACCATAGAAGTAACGATCAAAGATAAAACAGTGCGTGTACGGGATTATGGACGAGGCATTCCATTAGGAAAAGTAGTGGACGTGGTTTCGAAAATTAATACGGGTGCAAAATATGATTCCGAAGCGTTTAAGAAATCTGTAGGCTTGAATGGAGTTGGTACCAAGGCCGTTAATGCGTTGTCGAGCTATTTTAGTGTTCAGGCTTTCCGCGATGGAAAAACAAAATCAGCAGAGTTTACCATTGGTAATTTAAGCAAGGAATCAAAAATGGTTGATTCGGATTTGCGTTCAGGAACACTGGTCACATTTATTCCGGATGAAAAAATATTTGGTAACTACCATTTCATCAATGAGTATGTGGAGAAGATGTTATGGAACTATGCTTATCTAAACACAGGCTTAACCATTGTTTACAACGGGCAGCAATTTCATTCGGAGAATGGATTGTTGGATTTATTAACACAAAACATCAATGGCCCCATCTTGTATCCAATCATTCATTTGAAAGGGTTTGATATTGAAGTGGCATTAACGCATAGCAATCAACAATACGGAGAAGAATATTATTCGTTCGTTAACGGACAACACACCACACAAGGTGGTACGCACCAGGGTGCATTTCGTGAAGCAGTTGTAAAAACAATTCGCGATTTTTTCAAAAAAGATTTTGAAGCAGTGGATGTTCGAACCTCTATCATTGCTGCTGTCAGTATAAAAGTACAGGAACCGGTTTTTGAATCTCAAACCAAAACAAAATTAGGTTCACAGGAAGTAGGTCCCAAAGGCCCATCTGTGAAAGCATTTATCGGTGATTTCTTAAAAACAGAATTAGATAATTTCCTTCATAAAAATTCAGATGTTGCGCAAACGATTCTTCAAAAGATTCAACAAAGCGAACGTGAACGTAAGGATTTACAAGGTATTCAGAAGCTTGCACGGGAACGTGCAAAAAAATCAAACCTGCACAATAAAAAATTACGTGATTGCCGTATTCACATGCAATCCAATGATGAACGTAAGCTGGAAACAACCTTGTTTATCTGTGAGGGGGATTCTGCAAGTGGTTCCATCACCAAGACAAGAGATGTAAACACACAAGCTGTTTTCAGTTTAAAAGGAAAACCCTTGAACGCATTCGGACTAACGAAGAAAATCGTTTACGAAAATGAAGAGTTCAATTTATTGCAAGCGGCATTAAACATTGAAGACGGAATAGAAAACCTGCGTTACAACAACATTGTAATTGCAACCGATGCGGATGTAGATGGTATGCATATCCGTTTGTTGTTGATGACATTCTTCCTGCAATTCTTTCCGGATCTGGTGAAGAATGGACACGTGTACATTTTGCAAACACCATTGTTCCGTGTTCGTAATAAAAAAGAAACCATTTATTGTTACAGCGATGAAGAACGTAGAAATGCCATTGCAAAGCTTGGAACAAAGCCTGAAATAACCCGATTCAAAGGATTGGGTGAAATTTCCCCGGATGAGTTTAAATTATTCATCGGAAAAGATATTCGTAAAGACCCTGTTATTGTTGGTAAAGACAGTACCATCTATGACATGTTAAATTACTTTATGGGTAAAAACACACAGGAGCGTCAGGATTTCATCATCGAAAACCTTGTCGTAGAAAAAGATTTAGTAGAAGAGTAAAGAATAATTAAGGTAAACATATTAATTAAATATATGACGCTGAAGGCGTCAAGTCTTTAATTGGTCATAGGTGAAACCTATGCCGAATTCAATTACAATATGGATGAACAATTAAATAGTGGTGAAGAATTACACAATGTAATTCACGTTTCAGGGATGTATCAGAACTGGTTTCTGGATTATGCATCGTATGTAATTTTGGAGCGTGCCGTACCTTATGTAGAGGATGGATTAAAACCTGTTCAGCGTCGTATCCTTCATTCCATGAATGATTTGGATGATGGGCGTTATAATAAGGTTGCGAATATTGTTGGACATACAATGATGTATCATCCGCATGGAGATGCGAGTATTGTGGATGCATTGGTAGGGCTCGGACAAAAAGATTTATTAATTGATACACAAGGTAACTGGGGTAACGTGTTGACGGGTGATAGAGCAGCAGCGCCACGTTATATTGAAGCACGGTTATCCAAATTTGCATTGGAAGTTGTATTCAATCCGAAAACAACAACCTGGCTTTCCAGTTATGATGGCAGAAATAAAGAACCAGAAACTTTACCAGTAAAATTTCCATTGTTACTGGCACATGGAGTAGAAGGTATTGCCGTAGGTTTAGCTTGTAAAATGTTGCCGCATAATTTCAATGAATTGTGTGATGCGTCTATTGCCGTGTTGCGCGGTAAATCAACGAATATCCTTCCTGATTTTGCTACGGGCGGTATGGCTGATTTTTCCAACTATAATGATGGAATGAGAGGAGGGCGTGTTCGTGTCCGTGCAAAAATATCGCAACTGGATAAAAAGACCCTGGTGATTAATGATATTCCGTTTGGAACAACTACAGGTTCTTTGATTGATACGATTGTTGCAGCAAATGATAAAGGAAAAATAAAAATCCGTAAAGTAGAAGATAACACGGCAGAGAATGTAGAGATTGTAATTCACCTGGTACCAGGTATTTCTCCGGATAAAACGATTGATGCCTTGTATGCATTTACAGATTGTGAAGTGTCGATTGCACCGAATGCTTGTATCATTGAAAATGATAAGCCTAGATTTTTAGGTGTGAATGAAATTTTAAAGCTGTCGACGCACCAAACCCTGGAGCTGCTTAAGAAAGAGCTGGAGATTGAAAAGGCGGAGTTGCAGGAATCATACATGTTTGCGTCTCTTGAAAAAATATTTATCAAGGATGAAATGTATATCGAGTTTAAAAATTACTCGGACAGACCAACATTATATGAATATTTGACCGGACGTTTTTCCAAGTATAAAAAACAATTCATTCGTGAAATCACCGATGCGGATTATGAGAAGTTAACACAAATCCCAATGATCCGTATCACCCGATTCGACT
This sequence comes from Bacteroidia bacterium, assembly GCA_035696085.1. Lineage (GTDB taxonomy): Bacteria > Bacteroidota > Bacteroidia > 2-12-FULL-35-15 > 2-12-FULL-35-15 > 2-12-FULL-35-15. The sequence goes on from DASRRA010000385.1 coordinate 8,689, forward strand.
CAGCAAAAGCGGATGAGAAGATGAAAGCAATTGATGCGCGTATCAAAGAGATTGATCATCATTTGGCAAACTTGATAGATTTTGCAATTGAATACTTCAAAAATTTAAAAAAGAAATACGGTACCGGGCGTGAACGCAAAACGGAAATAAAATCATTTGAAACGATTGTAGCAACAAGTGTTGTATTGGCGAATGAAAAACTGTATGTAAACAGGGAAGAAGGTTTTGCGGGATATGGATTGAAGAAAGATGAGTTCATCAGCGAGTGTTCGGATATTGACGACATCATTGTGTTCCGCAAAGATGGATCATTACAGGTAAGTAAGGTGCAAGACAAAGCGTTTGTAGGTAAAGATTTGCTGCACATTGCTGTATTTAAGAAAAATGATGAGCGCACCATTTACAATATGATTTACCGCGATGGAAAATCAGGTAGTGTGTTTATGAAGCGTTTCCCGGTAACAGGTGTTACACGCGATAAGCAATATGATTTGACCAAAGGGACTAAAGGTTCCGAAGTATTATATTTTACGGCAAACCCAAATGGGGAGGCAGAGATTGTGGAAATACAATTGAAACCGATGCCGGGGCTTCGCAAAGTACAATGGGACCTGAATTTCTCCGAGTTGGCTGTAAAAGGCCGTAACTCTATGGGTAACGTGGTGACGAAATATCCCGTAAAGAAAATTGTATTGAAAGAAAAAGGTGTATCCACGCTGGGTGCACGTGATATCTGGTTTGATGATACCGTAAAACGATTGAATACAGACAAAAGAGGTATTTTCTTAGGCAGCTTTGGGCCGGATGATAAGATCCTGACCCTGATGCAAAGTGGTCATTATAAGCTTAGCAGCTTTGATTTAACCAATCATTTTGATGAGGATTTAGTAATCATTGAAAAATTTGATCCAACGAAAGTGGTATCTGCTATTTACCTGGATGGAGAAAGCAAAACACTTTTTGTAAAGCGTTTTTTAATTGAAGCAACAGATAAAAAGACTTTGTTTATTGGCGAAGCAGAAGGATCGAAACTGGAGATGGTAACTACTGAAAAAATTCCGGTCGTGGAATTGAAATTCAGTAAAGTAAAAGACAAGGAATTGCCGGATGAACAAATTAACTTGGTTGATTTTATTACTGTAAAAGGGTTAAAAGCAAAAGGGAATAAATTATCATTTAGCAAAGTAAAAGATATTAAGTTATTACCTCCGGTCGAAGTGCCTATAGAAGAAGAAATGTTAGAAGAATTTGAAGAAAGTGGTTTATCGCCCTTAGAGGCGCTTAAGAAATCTAACACGCCTGAAAAGAAAAATGAAAAAAATATGCTGTCCATTGATCAGCAGATCAACGCCGAAATAAAATTACCATCTGAGCAGAAAAAGAAAAAAAAGAAAGGCAAAGAGGAGGATGGAGAGGCACAAATTGAATTAGACTTATAATCACGCTGGAAATTTTAGAGTCCTAAAATTAAGTAAAAAAATACACACTTTTTTTGTGTGTATTTTTTTTGTGAGGGAGTAGAACCTAAACGATTTCCATACGTACAATGTGGCAAAAATCGATTTTTTTATGCTTAAACACGTTACTAAAAGTAGTTTACTTTTTTTAATTCTGTCGTTTCTCACACTTAAAATAAATGCTCAATCTGTAGGCGGTACAACCGCAACCAATGGTCCTTTGAACTATTGTTCCACGACTAATTCGGGGTATGTATATGTTCAGGGATACAAGACCAGCATTCTGTTTTGGCAGTCTTCAACGAATGGCGGTATTACATGGGTGAATATTGCCAATACTCAACCCAATCAAACCTATTTTAACCTGGGTCAAACCACTTGCTTTAGAGCGGTTGTTCAGGATGGTGCATTTGTGCCTGATACGTCCACGCAAATATGCATCACCATATATCAACCAGCTGTAGCGGGATCCATTATTGGAGGCGGTACTTTTTGTGCCAATGCTCCTGCAGGTACGTTGGCATTGGCAGGGAATACCGGCACTCCGGCTTTTTGGCAATATTCTGAGACAAACGGCGCAAGCTGGATCAACATCCCCAATACAACAACTTCTGAAAATTATCCGGTGCTCACAAAAAATCGATTGTACCGGGTAGTTGTGCAAAACGGACCAACCTGTAAAAAGGATACTTCAGCTGTGATTTCCTTTGTTATTAGTCCGACTACCTTTGCCGGTAGCGTTTCCGGAGCCACGTCTGTATGCGCATTGTCAAATGCCGGTACATTGACTTTAGCTGGAAATATAGGGGATGTCGTGAGCTGGCAGTCGTCCATTAATAGCGGTACCAATTGGCAAACCATTGCAAACACTACAAAAACGCAGAACTATAACAATTTAACCCAAACTACCTGGTATAGAGCCATTGTAAAAAGTGGCTACTGCAATGCGGATACAACAAACACAGCTATTATCGATGTAAGTGCAGTGACTAACGCTGGCACACTTAGCGGTGATGGTAATTTTTGTGGTACCAATGCTTCAGGAACATTAACACTGGCTGGTAATAACGGAACGATTCAAAATTGGCTGATGTCATTGGACAGCGGCAAAACATGGTCGGTTGTACCCAATGTTAATACGACTCAAACGTATTCTAATCTGACAGCAACTACCTGGTATGGCGTATATGTGAAAAGCGGGGGCTGCCCTGCGGATACCTCAACTATCGGTAAAATCAATGTGGCCCCGAAAACGGTTGCCGGTACTGTTAGTTCAAGTAAATCGATGTGTTATGGGGTAGGACGAGATACCTTACGCTTGAAAGGAAGAGTAGGAAGGGTATTGTCATGGGTGCAATCCATTGATAATGGCGCCAACTGGACAAACATCATCAACGAATCAGATTCCTTAATCTATAATGGTTTGATAAAAACAACCTGGTATGCAGCCGTAGTACAAAGCGGGTATTGTGATGCTGATACAACGGCAGCTGTTGCCATCACCGTGTTTGCACAAACACCTGTGGATGCCGGTGTGAGCAAAACTATAACCGTGGGGCAATCGGTAACATTGGCTGGTATTGGAATAGGAACACCTTTGTGGACACCTTCTATAGGACTGAGTGATCCCGCAAGCTTTACACCCATTGCTACGCCACAAGAAACCACCACGTATACACTTTTTGTTACAGACAGTAAAAACTGCGTGAATTCCGATACAGTCACCATTCATGTGTTAAAACTAACGTATGATGGTAAGATCACCTCGCTCTTTACACCCAATGGCGATGGTATCAATGATACCTGGTACCTGGAGAATATCCAGGAATTCCCGGATAATGAAGTAATTGTTTACAACATCTATGGCCAGGAAGTATTTCATAAAAAGGCTTATGCCAATGATTGGAAAGGAACTTACAATGGAACCGATCTGCCGGATGGGACTTATTTTTATGTGTTGCGATTTCAAAATTCAGAGACTGTTTTTAAAGGCTCCATTGATATTCTAAGAAATAAATAGTTAAGGTTTGTGATGAAATTTATTATGAAAAAATTACACTTATTTTTTGCTTTTCTGTTTCTTACATTGCTTGCCAATGCACAGCAAATAGGTATGTACAGCCATTTCTATTTTAAACCGATGGTGTATAATCCTGCATTTACAGGTTTTGATGATGGGATAAATGCCATGATCATCAGCCGTAACCAATGGACCGGCTTTAAAGGTGCTCCTCAGTTGAATTTATTCTCATTGGATGGAAATATTAATAACAAAGCCGGTGTTGGCGCACAATTGATCAGTGATAGAAAAGGATTGACAAACAGAATAGGAGGGAATGTTTCGTATTCCTATTGGTTAAAATTGAATGATGATATGCGATTATCATTTGGTGTTTCCATCGGTGTGATAGATCAAACCACTGATTTTTCTAAGGCCGCTGTGGAAAACAATACAGATCCTACCTTGTTTGCAACACCTGAACGTTCCACTACATTTGATGCAAACGCCGGATTAGCCTTTAAATGGAAGGCTTTGAACATTGGTGTGGCTGTACCGCAATTGATCGGAAATAAAGTAAACTATAACGACAATGTGGATGTGCGCGCGTTTTATATGCAAGCCAGACATTATATGGGCTCTATTAAATATAAAATACCGGTAATGGAAGATAAAGGTATTTCTGTTGTTCCGGTAGCATTGGTAAGGTATTTACCAAATGTACCGCTTCAATATGATGGTACATTAAATATTGATTGGAATGATAAAATATGGGTAGGTGCCACCTATAAAAGTGATTACGCAGTGGGATTAAATATTGGGGTTCGTATCCAAAAGCTACTGACCGTTGGTTATTCCTATGATTTTATTACCGGAAGTATTGCAAAATATGCTGGAATGAGCCATGAAATTATGGTCAGTTTCCGTTTTGGAAACAGGAAGAGAGAAGTACCTACTGTAACTCCAGTAGTACAACAGCAGCCAGTAACACCACCAGTTGTTAAGGAGAAACAGGTAATGGAAAATAAGGCCTATGAAAACCGAATGGATAGCTTGCAGCAGGAGTTAAAAGAAAGCCAGGAAAATTTAAAGAAATTATCGGAAAGACTGGATCAGCAGTTAAAAGATCAGGAGTTGAGAGAGCAACAGACAAAAGATCAACTTCTGAAAAGCCAACAGGAAAAACCTGCTGAAGATAACCGCAACAGTGAGGCGATTGAATCCAATGTGAATAAAACGTTGGTAGACAGTGTTTGGGTAATTACCAATAAAGCGAATGAATTTAAAGATGATCAGAATCACGAGCCGGAGGTAGGGTTTTATGTAATTGTAGGAACCTTTATATACCGGGATTTAGCCATTGCCGAAACACAACGTTTTTATGAAAATGGCTATAGATTGGCCAATTGGGTATATTATGAAGCCAAAAAGTATAATTATGTATTCGTTGAGCGTATTTTGATTCAGGATTTCGCCCTGAAAAGAGCAAAACAATTACGGTTAGCCGGTGTAAAAGATGTTTGGATACAGGAGCTCGTTAAATAGCCATTTTTCATGCAAAATAGACTAATCCAGGGAGTTACGGGTAACCCAGTACTTATACCCCACAATGGCCATTTCCCATTTTTTTAGCTTGTTTAAGTTGCGTTTGTAGTATTTGGGCAAGAAAATCTTGTTGAATTTGGCCAAAACTCGAAAAAATAACTTTTTCATCGGGAAGAAATTTTTAGAACTGTTGCAAATTTAATTCAAATTAGTATCTTTGCAGCTCCAAAATTTAAAAAATACAAAAATGAAAGCAGGAATTCACCCAGAAAACTACCGTTTAGTGGTATTCAAAGATATGAGTAATGATTATGCATTTCTTACAAAGTCTTGTGTTGAGACGAAAGAAACTATTAAATGGGAAGATGGAAACGAATATCCAGTTGTAAAATTGGAGATCTCTCACATGTCTCACCCCTTCTATACTGGTAAAGTGAAATTGGTGGATACAGCAGGACGTGTTGATAAATTCCGTACACGTTACGCAAAAAAAGACGATAAATAGTTTTATCAAGATAAAGTTCTGCCCTAGGCAGATTCTTCAAACTATAAAAGGATATTAAGCAAAAGCTTGATATCCTTTTTTATTTTAAATAAAAATCCTACTTTTGAACCGCTTTAAAACCTAAAATAAAATTTTATGAATATACACGAATATCAAGGTAAAGCCTTACTAAAAGGATTTGGAGTTGCCATACAGGAAGGTATCATTGCAGATACACCTGAACAAGCCGTTGAAGCTGCAAAGGAACTACAAAAACAAACCGGTACAGGATGGTGGGTTGTAAAATCACAAATTCATGCGGGTGGACGTGGTAAAGGTAAAATTGTTGGTTCAGAACAAAATGGTGTTGCATTAGCAAAATCATTGGATGCTGTGAAAACGATTTCTACAAACATCCTTGGTAAAAACCTGGTGACCTTGCAAACAGGAGAAAAAGGGAAAAAAGTAAACAGAGTGTTGATTGCACAAGATGTATATTATCCAGGTGAAACCCCTACAAAAGAATTTTATGTCAGTGTTTTATTGGATCGTTCCAAAAGCCGCAATACCATTATGTATTCAACAGAAGGTGGGATGGATATCGAAACAGTTGCACACAATACACCTCACTTAATTTTCAAAGAAGAAATAGATCCAAGAATTGGATTGCGCGATTTTCAATGCCGCAAAATTGCGTTCAACCTTGGATTAAGTGGTGAAGCATTTAAACAAATGACAAAATTTGTTGCTGCGCTTTACAAAGCATACGAAGCAACCGATTCATCCATGTTTGAAATCAACCCGGTTTTAAAAACCTCTGATAATAAAATTATTGCTGTCGATTCAAAAGTGGCGTTGGATGGAAACTCATTGTTCCGTCACCCTGAATTAGCTGCATTGCGCGATAAATCAGAAGAAGATCCAACAGAAGTAGAAGCAGGCGAACATAACCTTAACTATGTAAAATTAGATGGAAATGTGGGATGTATGGTAAATGGTGCTGGTTTAGCAATGGCTACGATGGACATCATTAAATTATCCGGCGGAGACCCTGCCAACTTCCTGGATGTAGGAGGTACTGCAAATGCTGCACGTGTTGAACAAGCATTCCGCATCATTTTAAAAGATCCAAAAGTAAAAGCAATTCTTGTAAATATTTTTGGTGGTATTGTTCGTTGCGACAGAGTAGCACAAGGAATTGTAGATGCGTATAAAAATATGGGTACGATCAATGTGCCTATTATTATTCGTTTGCAAGGAACAAATGCTGTTGAAGCGAAAAAAATTATTGATGACTCAGGACTAAAAGTATATTCAGCAATTGCTTTACAGGAAGCTGCTGACCTTGTAAAAAAAGTATTGAGCTAAACGTAATAATGATGTAATCAGAACAGGGTGCCTCTTTATGGGGCACCCTGTTTTTTTATTTACATTATTCAAACTTATTCTGCAAAGCCCAAGTTTATTTACCGTTAACTAAAAAGGGATACCGATAAATCAATAATAGAACTGGGTTGTACTTCAATCTTTAATTTTACACTCGAATACCTAATACTAAAGGTCATGGGAGAAACAACTAGTGCAACACTAAATCCTTCTTTTATTGATCAGCTCTCTTTAAAAGAAAAAGGTAAAACCATTGTCGTGAATACAGCTGATATCATTTGGTTTGAGGCGGATACTAATTATGTAAAAATTCATACGGATAAAAGTGTACATATAAAAAAAACATCTTTAAAAGAGTTAGAGCTCATGCTTAACCCCAACGTGTTTGTGCGGATACATCGCTCTTCTATTGTTTGCTTAGAAAATATTAAATCGCTGTTTCCTTATTTTGATGATGAATATATTGTTGTTTTGGATACTGGCAAAGCCTTGCGGTTAAGCCGCGCGTATTTGAATAAATTAGAACAAATTCAAAAAGGGATGAAATAATAATATATTGTTTTGCACGAAAACTAAAAACAAAAAACGTGTAGTACTTCCGTACTACACGTTTTTTCTTTTATATGTATTCTGGATATTTTACATTCCAGCAACATTTGTTTTCAATCCCCAAATCTCCACATGTGATTTTTCATCTTTGTGGTTTGGTAAAGTTTTGTAAACAAATACAATTTTTTTAAGGGCGCGTTCGCCACCTTTTAAATCAATTGTACGGCTTTCTCCTGGTGCTTTTACTGGCATATTCACTGCCACATCTTGTTTATCTCCACTTTCGTAATATACTTCTAAAGATACAAGATCAATTGGTGCATCTGTTACTTTAAAGCGAATGGAAGCAAAACGGTCAGCGCCCATAACAATAACTTCTTCTTTTTCTTTTTTGAAGTCAGCTGTTATTTCGCCTATTTTGTGCCATCCTGATTTATCACTGATAATTAGCTCATGGCTTTTGTCGGTTTTAACATCTTGTTGAGCTGTAGCTGTCGTCCCAAATCCTGCTGTTAAAGCAAGTAAACCAATAATTGCGATTTTTTTCATTTTTTCGTTGAGTTTTTGTTTAAATTAATTGTGTTTAACTGCTGTGGATTTTTCAATAAGCAGGCCAACGGAAAAAAAGTATTTTCATCAACTAAAAAATAATAACATAACCCCCGGGATAGCTATATAATATTGGTGTTTTGAGTGTCGGTTATATTTTAATTTAAAAAAGTGTGGAAAAAAGATGGAAAGGAAGTGTACAATTTTTAAGATTTTTTTTCCTTTTATGCGAAAGCGTTTCTACAATAGCACAGAATTTTAAAATTTCAACAACGCCTCATACAACTCTTTTAAAGGCAATCCCATCACATTAAAATAAGAGCCTTCAATTTTTTCAACAGCAATATAACCAATCCATTCTTGCGCACCATAAGCCCCTGCTTTATCATATGGATTGTAATTGCGCACATAATACTCAATCTCCTGCATCGTTAATTGTTTAAAGTACACATGCGTGCATGCATAAAAAGAATGCATTTTATTTTTTGATTTTAAACACACACCCGTATATACCTCATGTTTTTTTCCGGATAATAATTGCAGCATGCGGATCGCATCCGCTTCATCCACTGGTTTGTTTAGCACCTGGTTCTCCAGCCAAACAATTGTATCAGAGGTGATGACGATGGTGTCGTCAGTTAATTCGCTATCAAATGCTGCCGCTTTTTTTTCGGCTAAATAAAGTGGAATTTCCTGTGCCTTTAACTGCGCTGGGAACGATTCATCAACGTCTTTTGTATGAATGTCGAAGTGTAAACCGAACTCTTTTAATAAGTATTGTCTTCTTGGGGATTTGGAGGAAAGTATGAATTTGTACTTTTTTAGATCTTCAAACTGCATATACTTAAGCGTAAGATAAGATAGATTGAGCAAATACAAACAAGTAGCAAACGCCTAATAGCATAATGAGTTTAGCCACATTTCCGGCTACTCCGTAGTCTTTCTTTTCTTTCGCAGTAATAATCCTGTAGATAAGATAGATGAAAGGTACTTGCAATCCAATTCCTATGTATAACGATCCAACTAAGTTTCCGGTGCTCCATTTTATGGTTTGAAAATAAACAAGGAAGGTCATGGTGATAAGTGCCAATACAATAGTGATGTTGCGGGTTGCACGCATGCCAATAACAATAGGCATAGTCTTGCATCCATAGCGTTCATCGCCTTCTACATCTTCCATATCTTTAATGATTTCTCTGATTAGCGTTGTGATAAAAGCAAAGAAAGAAATTCCAATAACAAATCGCCATTCTTCGTTAAGGCTTGTTTCATCTATCATTTCCGCATAGATCTTCTGAACGGGCATCAATTCATAAATACCAACAATAAAAGGAACAAGCGAAGTAAAAAGAGAAATCAAAATATTACCGATCAGAAATTGTCTTTTGAAATTGGTGGAGTAGAACCACAAGCCTGCAGCACAAAGTATATGAAAAATAACAAGCTTCATAGAACCTGCCTGGTAGGAAACATAAAACGCAATCAGTACAGCAAGTATATTGATAACAACATGCGCACCCATGGCCACACGTCTTTTCACACCTTTATCAATTACCAATCGTTCGGGTTTGTTTACTTTATCAATTACCACATCAAAGTAATCGTTGATGATATAGCCAGCTGCGGCTATCATCACTGTAGATAACACTAATAAGAAAAATTGAAAATTACTCAATTGTAACTCAAAATCATGCACAGAGAGCAGGGGATATAATAAGCACCATCTTATCATATACTGTGTGAACGCAATGATAAGGAGATTTTGAGTGCGTATTAGTTTTAAAAATGCGAGCATGGCTGATGAAAAAACGAATTATGGTCTTAACTAAGAATGCGTAAAAATACAAATTAGTTACCATACAAAACCATCATCATCCATCCATTTATTTTGTACCTTCATCACTTGCTCTATAATATCACGTACTGCTCCTTTTCCGCCTCGTTTATCAGATATATAAATAGAGATATTTTTGATTTCAGGTGAAGCGTCTTTCGGACAAGTTGGCACTCCGGCATGTCTCATAACCTCATAATCAGGAATATCATCCCCCATGTAAAGTACTTCCTGGGGTTTTAGCTGGTACCTCTCAACCAATTCTTCAAACGTATCTATTTTCGTATGTATACCCAAGTGTACTTCCGTAACGCCCAGGCCATTCAAGCGTTTTCTCACCAACTCTGATTTTCCGCCGGAAATGATTGCCACGATATATCCCTTTTTTACAGCCAGTTGCATCGCATAACCATCTTTTATATTCATCATCCTCACTTGCTCTCCATCAGGTAAAAGTGTAACAGAACCATCTGTCAATACCCCATCTACATCTAAAAAGAATGCTTTAACACTTGTTAACCGGCTTTTGAAATTTTCCATAATGCTACTTGTTTCTTGCTTACAATGATCGTATTATTTTCTAATATGATTACTTAATAATTTATAAATGGTCTTTAAATCCTTATCGGCGGCTAATAGCTTTATATGCACATCCATTGTTTTTTTGTCATTTCGGATAGCCGGCCCTGTTTGCATGCTGGCCGGATCATGTTGTTTTATTTTATCCGCGGTTTCTGCAATCAATGGCTTTAATAAATTAAATGATAACTGATGTTTGCCTAAAAACGCATCTGCAATGGCATATAGATGATTTGTAAAATTGCATGCAAAAACGGCCCCTATATGAAGAATTTTACGCTGTCTGGAATCGATCTCCTGAACATCGTTGCTGATTGTTTTTGCAAAGCGTTTTAACAAAGCTGTAGTGGATTTATTACTTGCTTCTATGCAAATGGGAACGGTTTTAAAATCAACAGCTTTCGTTTTTGAAAATGTTTGGAGGGGATAAAATACACCGTAATTTTTGGAAGTGTTTTTTAGAACACTCATTTCTACACTTCCGGAGGTGTGCACTACTACTTGCTCGTTAAATGATAATTGCTTTGCCAATGTTGCAATCGCATCATCTTTAATAGCAATAATATAAATAGCTGCTGTTGTATCTAAGTTTTTTAAATCGGTGATGGCTTGTGCATTGATTCGCTTTGCCAAAATGCTGGCTGACTTAGCACTGGGGCTATATACCTGTTGTATAGCATATCCGGCTTTGTGAAGAGCGGTTCCCAGCTGTGTAGCAACGTTACCGGCACCAATCAGAGTAATTTTTTTTATGGAAGGTGTAGTTGCCATGATTACAAAAGATTATTATCCCTTTTTCTTCAATCGTTCAATAACTGCCAGGCAAGTACCGATTACCATAACGATGCAGCCAATCCAAAGAATATTAATGTATGGAAAGATCAGGGCCTGCATCACGATAAAATCATTTTTATTGGATTGTTTTTCCTGCATTGAAATTTCAATACTATTTGTATTCGGATTTATTTTCCAAAGCATGAATTGCAATCCAAGAGGACCTACTTTTACGGGCTCCGGGTTTTGTATTTGATTTCCTCTGATGATAAAAACAAGCTCTGCAGGATAAACTTTTTTTACGTCAGCGACAACACTTAAATACGCTTTTGCTGCAATATCGCCTGGTTGAAGGTGATATGGTGTTTTATCAAAACGGGGAGACACGGAATCCAGAATAACAATGGCATTGGAAGCAAAAATGCTGTCGCCCCGTTTCATTTCATATTTTTTTGCCTGACCGAATTCATCTGCTGCCTTACCTTTATTTAATTGATCAAGTGTCGCGTAAGTTACGTGCGTATACACATCATAGGTTAAAAAATGGCGCGTGTCTGGCTCTGCAACATTGCCCATTTGTGCATTGGTTTGTACACGGGGTGATAAGCTGAATTCTTTTTTCAACAATCCATCTTTTCCTTTCTTAAAATAATCCACATCAAAAAATACATTGATGCCTTCAAAACGTTTATTGGAATAAGTTACCCGGTATTCTCCCATTGACAATGTATCACCCAAGCGAAGCATAATATTTTCATTGCTGTTGAGACTTTCGTCAATAGCACGAAGATCATCTGTTTTTGAAAAATTTTTGGAGATGACTTGTTTCTTGGAAGTAGAAATAAGTGCTCCTAATAAAAGCAATCCAAACCCGATATGCGCGATAGATGCACCTGCTTTTTTAATTTTTCCTTGAAGTACAGTAATAAAATAACTTGCATTAGCTACCACAGCAAAGATGCTGGAGAACATCAACAAAATGTAATGTGCTCGAGTAAGATTCAGAAAATAAGCGAATGCAGCGGTTAATAAAAGAGAAGTAAAAAAAGACAAACTGATTTTTCTCAAAAATTCAGAAAGTGCCGTGTTCTTGTATTTGAAGTATTGTCCGACAGCAATCAACAGTGTAACAACAAATGCGAAAGGAACTTGCCAGGCATTATAAGATGCAATTGGGTTGGATGGGGGGGCCATATTGGAACCGAATAACTTGTTCCATACAGGAATAGAGGTGCTGAACATAATTTGAAAAGAGGAGCCTAACAAAACGATGGCGCCTACAAACATCCAGAATTCCCGTGACCATAATCCTTCTTCTTCTTTTTGCATCTCTACAAATGCACGAAGGTTGACAAGAAGCAGGAAAATCCCCAGAAACACAAAGAAAAAGAGGTAGATCAATAATTGCAAGGTCATTCCATTGTCTGTAAATGCATGGACTGATGTTTCACCTAACACACCACTTCGGGTAAGATAAGTGGAATACAGAATCAGGATAAATGTGAGAATGGTTAATGCGAAAGTGATGAAAATAGAGCTGGCCTTTGTTTTATTTACCAACATTACGTGTGCAGCTCCTACCAATGTAAGCCAAGGGACAAGTGATGCATTTTCAACAGGGTCCCATGCCCAGAATCCTCCAAAGCTTAGGGCCTCATATGCCCAGGCACCACCCATTAAAATTCCTGTTCCAAGGATAGCAACGCAAACAAATGTCCACGGTAGCGCCGGTTTGATCCAACCAATAAGATTTTTTTTCCACAACCCGGCTATCGCATATGCAAATGGAACAACTGTAAGCGCAAACCCTAAAAACAGAGTGGGAGGGTGGATGGTCATCCAATAATTTTGAAGTAAAGGATTTAACCCTTTTCCTTTTAATTTTTCAATATAATGTGGATTGGTTAAATCTAAAAACGGAGCATTTATAAAGGCAGGATGCTCACGTAATAAAACGGTAAAAGGATTACTACCGATATGAAGATCCTTAATAAAAAGCAGTTCTCCACCACCTAGTCCTATTTTACAATCTCCTATAATAATTCCCAACAACATGGTTGCAAGAAAAGCTTGAACCAATGAAATAACGGACATAACTGGGGCTTCCCAGTTTTTCGCATAGCGTTGAAGAATAAGTCCGATGACTACATGCCAGAAGGTCCACAATAAAAAGCTTCCCTCTTGTCCCTCCCAAAAACAGGAGAAAATATAGCGCATCGGCATTTGCTTATTGCTGTGATGCCATACATACTCATACTCAAAATAATGATTGTACAGCATGATGAACAGTGTACAAACAATTCCAAAAACTGCAAATCCATGAATTTGAAACGCAATACGTCCTAATTTTTTCCAGGCAATGGTTTCTTCATTGTCTCTCGCTGCGAAGAAATAGGAGAGGCTGGCTACAAGTGCAAAAACAAAAGAAAGGATAACGAATACATTGCCTATTTTACCAATTAATAAATGCTCTCCAATGTATTCCATAATTTATCTAAGCGGTATGATGATTACGTAATTATCATCCAAATTACTTGGATGCGGTTGTTTCCTGGGGTTTTGCCTCGTTGTATTTAGATGGGCATTTCATTAAAATGTCTGATGCTTCAAATGTCTCTCCCTTCATTTTTCCAATCAATACAATCTGTTCAGAGCGTTCAAAATCCTGGGGTTTATTTTTGTGAAGCAATACCTTGCATTCTTTCCCTTTGTTATCGATCATGAAAAAGGTGAACAAATTGGCATTGGTTTGAGGATCATAAATGGTCTCTTTGTCTTTGTTCAATTTCCCAACTACATGAAATTCACTATCCTGATCCTGTGCTGCTTCTGTGAAGCTAGCATAGGTGCTCGTACTGCTGAGTGTTGTGAAAATGGTTCCGATGGCAATGGCAACGATGACAATGCCGATGATGTGCATCTTTTTCATTTGTTCTGTTCTTTAATTCTTTTTTAACTCTTTTTCCAGTTTGCCTATTTTTCTATCCAATAGTATCAAGTAAGTAGTGATTCCTATAAAGACAACCGTAAGTACACTTACCACTACGTAAATTTTTCCAGATTGATACAGTGAATCAGCCATTTCAACAGGTGGCTCTGCAGTTTGTGCAAAGGTAACCAGCTGCAAAAACAGCATAGTCAGTAAAATCAGTACTTTTTTATTGAAAAGCATCTTCATTTGATCGTATTTTTTGTTGTAATTTTTCAGCTCTTACTCTTAGCGTATAAAACCATACAGATAACAATATCCAACCAATAACAGCGGGGTAAAACACCATGCGCATGTTGCTATCCAGATCATATTTATTAAACCCTGGGTTTCCACCGTTACCGGGATGCAGCGAGTCGCTCATTCTTGGTAAAATGGTTAAGAAAACAATCAGCATTACATAAGCAAAAATGTTATAAACAGCTGATACGCGGGCACGTTTTTGTTCTTCTTCAATGGACCCACGCAAAATAAAATAAGCAAGATAAATCAATACAGTAATAGCAGCTCCATTCAATTTGGTATCGGCTACCCACCAGGCTCCCCAGGTATAACGGGCCCAGATAGACCCAGTGATAAGTCCAAGTAATCCGAACAACATACCAGTATGTGCTGACTGCGCAGCTTTAATATCATTTTCAATATTCGTTTTACTAAGATAGATAACACTTTGAATGGCTGAAACAAGGCAAATAACAATCATGGCAAACCACATGGGTACATGAAAATACAGATTGCGGATACTCTCATGCAATATGGGTTGAGCTGGTACTTTAACTACAAAACCTGCAACGATGGTATAGATAATAAGAACAACCGTAAGTATTTTCCACCAGTTTTTTTTCATTGGTATCCGTTCATTTTGCTACTCTCCAGGATTCAGATCGTGGACATTGAGGGTCCTGATTTAATCGCGCCAAAGGTAGCGAAATAATAAATAGGAAAGTGTGATAATTATCACATTTATACAGAGCAAAATCATCAAGTATTGAACATCCCAATTTTCCAATCCATCCAGTGCATTTTTGGAGAGCTTAATCAATACCATCAATAAAGGCATAATGATAGGAAAGCTTAAAATAGCCATCAGTGTAAAATTATTACCCGTTTTAGAGGCAATAGCCGAAACCATTGTTAATAATGAAGAAAATCCAAAACTGCCAAGCGCAAGCGTCAATAAAAACAAGGACATATCCTGCACTTTATTTCCAATGAATAAACTATAAACAGCCAGACACAGACTGGATAAAACCAATAATAACAAGGCGTTATAAATTATTTTAGAGAGTATAACAGCCTGTGGACTAACTAATGAATAGATGTATAGCAATTTGCCACGCGTCTCGGTAATAAAACTTTTAGCAACCGCATTCAATGAAGCAAATAACAGAATGATCCAGAACAGGGCATTCCAGGTAGCCGGTGTTACAATCTGTTTGAAACATAGGTAACTGGTGAATATGGTGGAAACAACGTAAAGTAAAATTCCACCCAATGCATATTTATTGCGAAGCTCCAGCTTAATTTCTTTTGCAATTAAATATTGAATTTGTTTTATTAGCATTGTTTAACAATTACCCTGTTTTTCAAAAAGCTTAACAAAGATACATTTCATTACATTTGTGAACTCAACTATTTAAAAATAAAAAAAATGAAAGCAAAATTACTCGCAGTACTCTTCCTGGTTTTAACACAGCTTGCCACAACGGCACAAACTTTTTATGATTTAAAATCAACCACTATAGATGGGAAAGAATTTAATTTTTCTTCCCTGAAAGGAAAAAAAGTATTGATCGTGAACACTGCTTCTAAATGCGGGTATACACCACAATACGAGGATCTTGAAAAACTGTACAAACAATACAAAGACAAAAATTTTGTGATCATCGGTTTTCCTGCTAATAACTTCAACAAGCAAGAGCCAGGGACCAACTTTGAAATAAAAGAATTTTGCACAAAAAATTATGGTGTTTCATTTCAAATGATGGAAAAGATTTCTGTAAAAGGAGATGACATGGATGCTGTGTACCACTGGTTAACAGAGAAAAAATTAAATGGGAAAATGGATTCTTCTGTAAAATGGAATTTTCAAAAATACCTGGTTGATGAAAACGGAAACGTGGTTGAGGTTGTCTCCTCTAATGAAAAACCAGACAGTGAAAGGATCATCGCCTGGATAACTAAATAACTTAAAAATGAAACTTCACATACTCGCTATTGCAGCTCACCCGGATGATGTTGAATTATCCTGCTCGGGCACTTTATTAAAACACATGGCATTGGGTTACAAATGCGGTGTACTGGATCTGACAAGGGGAGAGCTGGGTACGCGTGGAAGTGGAGAATTGCGTTTGGAAGAAGCCGCGGATGCTGCTAAAATATTGGGATTATCGGTAAGAGATAATTTAAAAATGGCGGATGGGTTTTTCAGAAATGATGAAGCACATCAATTACAAATCATTCAAAAAATAAGGCAATACCAACCTGATTTGGTGTTGTGCAATGCGGTATCTGATCGTCACCCGGATCATGGAAGAGCAGCTCAACTGGTTTCCGAAGCTTGCTTTTACAGCGGTTTACGCCGGGTTCAAACCCAATTCGATGGACAGGCTCAAAAAGAATGGAGACCCAAAGCCGTATATCATTATATACAAGACCGGCAACTAAAACCGGATATTGTTGTGAATGTGAGCGAATTTGTAGAGAAAAAAATGGAGGCGATTCGTGCATTCAAATCACAATTTTATGATCCTAATTCCAAAGAACCAGAGTCACCGATTTCTGTAAAAAATTTTTTAGATGTCGTGAAAGCAAAAATGAGCGTTTTTGGAAGGGATGCAGGCTTTGAATATGCTGAAGGCTTTACGGTAGAGCGTACACCGGGAATAGATGATTTGTTTAAGCTCATCTAATTTTTTTAACCTGTTTTCTTATTCGCGCTCAAAAGTTATCTTTGACGAAATTATTGATATACGTTTATGAAATTTTTTAAGAAAGAAACACGAACAGCGCTGGAAGCAATTGAATATGCACAATGGATTGCACATGCACCCATCGTTTTTCAGGCTACGCGAGCGTTGCGTAACAATGGGATTTTACAAGCCATACAGGACAGCGGCAAAGATGGATTGACATTGCTCGAAATTGCGGATACCGTTAAACTTCCTGAATATGGCGTTCGTGTGCTTCTCGAATCCGGGCTTGGTATCGGATTACTTCTTGAAAATGATAAACGGTATACGTTGACCAAAACAGCCCGCTTTATCTTAAGTGATAACATGACCCGTGTCAATATGGATTTTGTTCACGATGTATGTTATAAAGGCTTATTTTACCTGGATGAATCTATCAAGAATGAAAAACCGGAAGGCTTGAAAGTGTTTGGAAACTGGAAAACCGTGTACGAAGCACTCTCTCAATTGCCTGCTGATGTTCAGAAATCCTGGTTTGGCTTCGATCATTATTATTCGGATGATGCGTTCCCATTGGTGTTGCCGCTTGTATTCCAAAATAAACCAAAGAAAATATTAGATATCGGTGGAAATACCGGTAAATGGTCATTGGCCTGTGTGAAATACAATCCGGATGTGCAGATGACCATTGTGGACTTACCCGGACAAGTAAACATGGCTAAGACCAATGTTGAAAAACAAGGTTTCTCGGATCGCGTTTCTTTTTTTGAAACGAATATTCTAGATGAGCAAAAACAACTTCCAAAGGGATATGATGCCATTTGGATGAGCAAGTTCCTGGATTGTTTTTCAGAAAAAGAAATTACTTCCATTCTTAAACGTTGTTACGATGCAATTAGCGACGATGGTGTCGTATTTATATTGGAACCTTTCTGGGATCGTCAGCGATTTGAAGCAGCAGCGTTTTCGTTGCAACAAACCTCTTTATACTTTACTACCATAGCGAACGGTAACAGCCAGATGTATCACTCTGATGTATTTATAAAATGCGTAGACGCGGCCAATTTTGAAGTCGTGGAGCAAATTGATCAAATCGGTGTGAGCCAGTCTTTGCTGAAGTGCAAAAAGAAGAAATAATCTAATTCAGAAGTTATAAAAGCACAAAAGCGTGTGTTGTGACACTTGGCGCAGTTCTTCACAATATAATTTTTATCTCTATTATCTCCCTTTCTCCCGTAACTTTTCTTAAATTTGCGATCTTCAAAAATAAGATAGCTGCCATGTTTGATAATTTAAGTGAAAAGCTCGAAAGGGCATTTAAAGTATTAAAAGGACAAGGGAAGATTACGGAAATCAACGTATCTGAAACTGTTAAAGAAATTCGCAAAGCATTATTAGATGCCGATGTGAATTACAAAGTTGCCAAACAATTTACAGACAATGTAAAAGAAAAGGCACTTGGCCAAAATGTATTAACAGCCATTTCTCCGGGTCAGTTAATGACCAAAATAACCCATGATGAATTAGTTGCCTTGATGGGCGGAGAAAGCAGTGATATTAAGCTGGGTGGAAATCCTACGGTTATTTTAATGAGTGGTTTGCAAGGTTCGGGGAAAACAACATTTTCCGGAAAACTAGCCAACCATATGAAAAATAAACGCAACAAGAAACCATTACTTGTTGCCTGTGATATTTATCGTCCCGCTGCGATTGATCAATTGCATGTGTTAGGAGAGCAAATTGGTGTCAGCGTTTTCTCGGACCGTGAAAACAAAGATGCGGTTTCTATTGCTCAAAAGGGAATTCAGCATGCAAAGGAAAACGGGAATTCCATCGTTATCATCGATACCGCCGGTCGTTTAGCAGTTGATGAAGCCATGATGAATGAAATTGCAGCTGTAAAAGCAGCTGTAAACCCGGATGAAGTATTATTTGTGGTAGATGCGATGACCGGTCAGGATGCTGTGAACACCGCAAAAGCATTCAATGATCGTTTGAATTTTGATGGAGTAGTGCTTACAAAATTGGATGGCGATACCAGAGGTGGTGCTGCATTATCAATACGTTCCGTCGTGAACAAACCCATCAAGTTTATTGGTACTGGTGAAAAAATGGAAGCCATTGATGTATTCCATCCAAGCCGTATGGCCGATCGTATTCTGGGAATGGGAGACGTTGTAACCCTTGTTGAACGTGCGCAGGAACAGTACAATGTTGAAGAAGCAAGACTTTTACAAAAGAAGATTGCAAAGAATCAATTTAGCTTCAATGATTTTTTATCTCAATTGCAACAGATAAAAAAGATGGGAAATATCAAAGACCTGGTGGGAATGATACCAGGTGTTGGAAAAGCATTGAAGGGCGTGGATATCGATGACAATGCATTTAAAAGCATAGAAGCGATTATTGCTTCCATGACACCGGCCGAGCGTGAAACACCGGAGATTTTAAATGGTAAACGCAGAGAGCGCATTGCAAGAGGAAGTGGAACCAACATACAGGAAGTAAACCGATTGATTAAGCAATTCGATGAAACACGTAAAATGATGAAAATGATGGGTAATAAACAACAGATGGCCAAGATGATGAGCCAAATGAAGAATATGCCTGGTATGGGTAAAATGTAAATATGGCAACATTAATTGACGGTAAAAAGATTTCGTTAGATATTCAGCAGGAGATCAGGCTTGCTGTAAATGAGATCAAGGCACACAATGATAAGGTGCCTCATCTTGCAGCGATTCTTGTAGGAAATGATCCTGCGAGTGAAACCTATGTGGCCAATAAAGTGAAAGCCTGTGAAAATGTAGGTTACAACTCCACATTGATCCGTATGCCGGATACGACTACCGAAAATAAATTGCTTGCAAAAATTGCTGAGTTAAATGCCGATAAAGATATTGACGGATACATTGTTCAATTGCCATTACCGGCCCATATAAAAGAGCATAAGATCATTGAAGCCATTGATCCTAAAAAAGATGTGGATGGTTTTCATCCCAAAAATGTAGGTAGAATGGTGCTTAATCTGAAAACGTATTTACCTGCAACGCCTTATGGAATTGTGCAGTTATTACAACGTTACAATATT
>DASRRA010000386.1:0-7636 GCA_035696085.1 Bacteroidia bacterium
GTATACAGTTTACGCGGGAAGTAGTTTGATTAATCGAACAAGCGTCAACGCATTTGCGGGATTACTTGACTACTATGCCCACAGGGGTGGGGTAATTCGGGCAACTGATCCATTTTTCCAGTTAAATAGAGATCTGGGAGTAATGATGGGAAGCACATGCATCCCTTTTGTAAAACAGGACGGAAGTTTTGATCCTACAGGTGTTAATTCTCTTTTTCGAAATCAGAACGGTTATATTCAGCTGATTGTTGGTAAAACAGAGTTTAATAAGTTAATTTATACACTTAGTTTTTATAGCGGAAGCAGTGCATATTCTTTCAGTTGTAACAATAGAAGTAGTGATGATGTTTGCACCGCTCCGGGTGATTTCAAAGTTATATATGATGAAGGTACGGGAAACCTTGTTATCAGGCCCATTGTTTCTTCATGCTCTCTTGGCTCATGCGGGGTAGTAATAACTTGCTTGCCGATCTGTCCCGGTCCTACATCCAAAATTACCAATGTAATTGCAGCAAATGCACAAACGTATGACCTTACCTGGCCATGCGATACAACACTCTATAAACCACGAGTAGGGGCGAATACGTTTGAGTCAGGTGTCAAAGGCAAATGGAGAACCCTTTCCAATTATATTTATCGTGATACGATTATCCCTGCAAATTCAGGTGGAGAACGTAATTATTTAAATGCGGGTGTGTTTGAGATGGACGGCTTTAACTGGCAAAATCCTTCCTTATTAGACGCATCATTAAATGCCAAATGGATCAAAACAAATACGGTAACACGTTATTCACCGGATGGAAATGCAATGGAGGAGAAAGATATCTTCGGAATATACAGCAGTGCAAAATTCGGCTATAACAAAACACAACCGTACATCGTTGCGAAAAATGCAGAGTACTATGCCGTTCAATTTGAAAGTTTTGAAAAATCGTACAACGTGTATGGAGCAGCTGAATTAGAAGATGGTTGGAGACCAACCGGAATTAGCACAAAACGTACAAGCGTCACCGCACACGCCGGGAAATATAGCTGGTTACTGACGGCGAACGATTCATTGCAGCTAAAACCTTTAACGCTGACGCAACAAATGATTGATAAGGGAGTGTCGCTGAAGGTTTGGGTAAATGATACGGCATTAACAGAAGGGACAGCCTTGAAGGGTAGATTGAAAATGACCGGAACCACTGTCAACTATCCGGTTATCAAAATTGCGAATGTTGGAAGCTGGGCCCTTTATGAAATGAAAGCTACTAATCTTTCCGCTTTTTATGCAGGGGCATTGGTTACACCGGTGATTGTAAATAATTACGCTTCAAAAACAATATGGGTTGATGACGTACGCTTCCAGCCATTAGATGCTGCTGCAATTGCTTATGTATACGATATCAATACACTACGCCTCATAGCCACTTTTGATGATCAACATTTTGGAATGTTTTATCAATATAATGGTGAAGGTAAATTGGTGCGTAAACAAATTGAAACAGAGCGTGGAATAAAAACCATTACTGAAACGCAGTACCATAGCGCACAACAAAAAGTAAGATGATGAAAAAAAGTTTAGGTATATGCATTTGTTTGTTTTTTTCTTATGTGGTCCATGCACAAGGAGATAAAGAAGTATTGCAAAATATTTTCAAAAATATGAGCAGTCAATATACTGAACAAGAAACGGAGAAAGTGTTTTTTATGAGTTACTCGTTGCATACGGTGCACCTGGATACCCTTGAAAAACCTACGGATGTAACCATTGAGGTGTGGAAAAAAAATAGTCTGGTGGAGATTAAAAGTGCGCAAATGAATGTGTATCAAGACCTAAAGGAAACATTTATCATGCTCCCGGATAAACACATGATCATGCGCAACGATGCTACATTAAGAAAGCAGGATCAGGCATCGGTTAATAAAAACATGGGGTTGTATGATAGCCTTTTGAACTATAGTCAAATAGTCGACAGCCAAATTCAGAAGTTCAAAAAGGAATACGATCGGAAAATCAGCATAGCAGTGAATGAAAAAGGGCAGCAATTATTTAAAATAAAGAAAGCCGACTATTTTATTAATACCGAGACGAAAACAATAAAAAAAGTAAGAGTTTATTATACCGATCAAACAGCCGCTTTATCTAAAATTGCATATGTAGATTATATTATAAATGATATGCAGGAAGATTATCAAGGAAAGAAATTATCTGCTCAGGTTGCCAGTATTTTTTTGAACGGCGACAAATTAAAAAACACATACAAAGATTATAAACTAGTTGACAATCGTGCTGTTGTTCATAAACGGGAACGTTACCAAGAATAAAACTATAATGACAATGGTGTATTCAATGAAAAGACTTCTTATAGCACTAGCGCTTCTTTTTGTAAGTGCTGGTATTTACGCACAAAACCGTGTGGACAGTGTTAGCTCCAATTATTCGGATTTGAATGGAGGAGCAACGGTTAAAACCCTGTTGATTGGTTTTGACAGATGCAGTGGGTTAACATATACATATAATTCTGTCAAATTATATCAGTATTTCCATCTTGGAACCGATTACAAATATGGTACGGCAATAAATAGCGCCAGTGTTACATTGACTATTGATGTGTATAGTACTACGAGCGGATCAACAGGACTCATGCAGAGTTTTGCCAATATTATGTTACCGATTAATCAAGATGCTCCTGAAAAGCTCTATTTACAAGACATTACAAATTTAGTTAAAACAGGAGCAAAGCGTGTTGTTGTAACAAGCAGCGCGTTTAGCTGCAGTGTACCGTACCAAAGTAGAATCAGATTATCCTCTTTTTACAAAGAAGATGTGGGTGTTAATGTAATAGGTAAGTCGGTGACCACAAACAACCCAACAATAAAAAATCCGGTAAAATTTATCTGGAGCCGCAATGCTACGCAGCAGTGTATTCCCAATTATCAAGTACAAGTATTGCGTTTATTTAACCGAGATTCATTGAAGAGCGGAAACGAATTACAATTAAAAGATGTTATTGACTGGAGCAAAGCAGTAAGCATTGAGACAGGGAGTCCGGATACGGCCTTATTATTAACGCTTGCTGAAGGGCGGGGATACTATACCTGGAGGGTAAGGCCGATAGGTACCGCTTACCCGGGTGGAATAGCAAACTGGCGTAATTATGGAAGTTGGAACAGTACCTCATTAGCTGATGGTGCAACAGTAAATTTCACGTCAAATCCTTACGCCTCGAGTATATTGTTTTTTTATTATCAATTTAATGAAGATAAAAACTGGATATACAGCCGTACTTTTTCTGAAGGTGATCCCTTAAACACGAAAGTTCGTTTAAGTGAATCCATTACCTACGCAAATGGTTTGCAGCAGACAAAACAACAACAAGGAAAGCAACAGAGCACAAATCGTGTCATTGCGAACCAGACCATTTATGATTATTCCGGTCGTCCGGCTTTGGTTACCTTGCCTGCACCGATCGACAGTGTTCCGCCTGCAGGCGGTGATACACTGGGGTATGTAAATGGCTTCATAAAAGTGGGAAGTACATTGTATACTGCTCAGCACTTTGATGATAATTCAACGTATTTCAATCCCACAGCCGCTACCTCAGGACCATTGATTGATTACTATTCCAATAGCAACAGCGATAAATTTGTTGCCAATGCGGAGGGATATCCTTATGGAAGAACGGTCTATACTAAAGACGGAACGGGACGGGTTAAAGAAGTAGGTGCACCAGGAGAAAATGGGAGAATTAAATCAACCAATGATCATACAGCAAAGGTGATATACTCGGGTGTAAGTGATCAGGAGCTGATTCGTATTTTTGGAGATGAGGCACCCAAGGATACAAGTGTTTACAAGTCATTAAGCATTGATCCAAATAAAACGGCTACGATTTCATATATCAACAAAGAAGGCCAAACAATTGCAACTGCCTTAAGTATAAGTACCGATAGTATTGGCAGCATACTCGACACACTCCCGGGATATAAAAATGCGCGAATAACCATCAATGATACGTTATGGGCAAAAGGCCCTTTTGGAAAATTTGGGGTGACAAGTAACAAGCCGCTTGCTTTTGCAGTCCCTACAAATGTCTCCCTAAAATATACAATTAGAAAAAAAGACATTACACAACTGTGTATGAACTATTGTACTACCTGTGACTATACCATACAATTTCTGTTGCATACCGAAGATACGAGTATTGTAATTGCAAGTAAATTGTTACCAGCCTCCATGTGTACTTCTCCTCCTGTGAAATGGGATACGGCTTTTACAAAATTGGTAGATGGAGGAAAAAAATATATTCTGGAAAAAAGAGTCTTTGCGAATAGTACAAAACCAGGAAGTAGCCCTTTGAAGACATACCTGGATATAAGTATCGATTCAATCAGAAATACCTATGATAGAACAGCAACGGATTCTCTGAAATATGTATTTGGCTTTTTAAGGCGAAATAGCATGGATAGTTTGTATCGCTATTTAAACCATGGCACATTCATCAATTTCAATATTGATGGTGTGGACAGCGTTTTCGCCGACAGTGCGATTACAAAGAGCATAGGTTGTTACACAATTAGAATCCCAATTACCTATTGTAAGAAAGATGTTTGCCCAGCTGATTTTGAAAAATATTTTGATGATCGGTGGAAGGGAACTGTTTACGCAGATGATGCGGGAACAGCTTATTTGGATTACCTGGTTCCTCCTTATGGACAAACCACCTATCGTTTTCAAAAGGGACAATTTAACTGGCTCATTAAAAATATGCTGAATAACGGATATGACTGCCAGAAAATTTGGACGTGTTGGAAAAGACTTGTGATGAATTACAAAGGGATGAAGGAAATGGCAGACACAACTACCAGTGGATACAAGTTTGATTTAATGGAAGAGTTTTTACGATGCACTGGAAGAAAATTGATTGGCTATCATGATACGGATACAAGTAAATTTTTAGGACAAGCATATAAATATTTTTACAGAGTTTCTCCAACAACAACTTGTGATCAGGCGATGACCACGACTTATGGCACGTTGAGTGGATGGGCCCAGGATAGTTTGGTGGCCATTAATCCATTGAGTAAAAAATGGGAAAATTATTATAATTGTATCCGTAATTTAAATCCAACTGGCCCTACTGAAACAAAAAATATGGCCATAGATGGATGCCAGCAGGCGTGTAATGCAAGATATGGAGCATTTAAACAATCGATCATCAATATGTATCACAATGATTCCATATATATTGAAGGTGATAAATATAAATTAAAGAAAGACACAATATGGGGTCAGAAGTATTCTTTTGATATAGATACTTTAGTTTTTCCACCAACTTCTTCCTTTTATAGGAGTATGGCAAATGTAGAATGCTTAACACAGAAACTTATAGAAGGTTGCTATAGCAGCTGTAAACTTACAACGTATGACACTTTAGGTGGAAAAAAATTCGGAACATTTGCTGAAATTGCTGAAATGAAGAAAGCGATGACTTGGAATTTCGAAATCAAACGCTCGGTTGGATCTTGTGGAAGTGGATGGAAAAGAATATCAGAAAGTGTTGCTTCGGATGTGACATCTTATGTAGTCTGGGATAAAAATTATGGTGGTACTGGATTTGATAATTTTGCTCGCTTAACAAAACTGTCTGATGGATTTATTATTGCTGGAAACACTTCTTCTGCTAAAAGTTATGACGTGACAAATTCTTCAAAAGGCGGTTTTGATTTTTGGATAGTTCGGATGGATAATGACGGTAAAATTTTATGGGACAAAACGATTGGTGGTTCAGATAATGATGGATTTGGTACAGGCCCAACAACCTATGAAATCATACAAACTAGTGACGGAGGGTTTATGATAGGAGGAACAACCCTTTCAGGCGTAAGTGGCGACAAAACAAGTGCTTCAAAAGGCAAACGAGATTATTGGATACTTAAACTTAATGAATTGGGTAATATTCAATGGCAAAAATCTTTTGGCGGATCAGAAGATGATTATTTGATGTCGACAATTCAAACAAGGGATGGAAAATACATACTTGCTGGTATGTCTAGTTCAAATACAGGTGGCGACAAAACCCAAAATATAAAAGCTGGTTCTTCAGATTATTGGGTGATTAAATTAGACCAAAATGGAGATAAAATATGGGACAAAGCTTACAGCTCAACCGGGCAAGATGATTTAGGTAGTGCGCTAGAAACTGTTGATGGAAACTACATACTTTTAGGTACTACTGACGGTGGATTAGGATACGACAAGTCTCAAGCTTCTCAAGGATCAAGAGATTTTTGGATAATTAAAATTGATACAGCTGGTAACAAAATTTGGGATAAGAGATACGGTGGTGTTTCTTGGGATGGTGGAGGAAGCATGATTCAAAATTCAGATGGAACTCTTATACTAGCAGGCATATCTGATTCTAATATAGGAGGGGATAAATCTCAAAATTCTTATGGAGGGACAGATATCTGGGTGCTAAAAATAAATAGCGTTGGTACAAAGATATGGGATAAGACTTATGGAGGTAGTGGTACCGAATCAGCCACTCAACAGATTGGACTATGCAAGACTTCAGATAATGGATACTTGATTGCTGCCATGTCTAATTCAAATATAAGTGGCACTAAATCTGAAAATAGTTTTGGGCAGTTTGATTACTGGCTTATAAAAACCGACAGTTTAGGTAACAAAAAATATGATCGATCATATGGTGGCAGTTCATATGATTGGTTGGGCGATGTTAAAGAAGATCAAAAAGGAAATTATTGGTTAGTAGGTTATTCATACAATAATGTGAGTGGCAATAAAACCCAAAATAATTATCCGCCAGGATATATAGATGCTTGGGTTGTTAAGACAAAACAACCTTGTTCTCATGATTCAATTTGCTTTCGCTGGACACAACCAGCCTATACTTACAAAGGTGATAGCGCCACAACCGAATTTAAATACTTGACCTGTGATTCAGTAAACAGCAATTATGTTTACAACAGTATCATTCAACAAATCCAACAAAACATTGACGTAGCCATATCAGCTTATACAAATGACTACATCGCTACTTGCGCAAGCCCCGGTAACATCAAAGATACCTGCAGCATCAGCTATTCACAAGGTTTTTACAATTACACACTCTATTATTATGATAGGGCCGGTAATTTAGTACGAACTGTTCCACCGAATGGTGTAAATTATAAAGATGCTTCCAATGTGCTCGTAACAAAACGTTCACAACACAATGCCCATAAGTTTGTCACCAAATACTGGTACAACAGTATTAAGCAACTGGTACGGCAAGAAACACCGGATGGTGGACAAACGAACTTTTGGTATGATTTCAAGGGACAATTGCGCGCATCACAAAATGCAAAACAAAAACTGGCCGGTAAATACAGTTATACAAAATATGACCCTCTGGGACGAATTACAGAAGTGGGCGAAAGCTCCGACAGTATTTCTACTTTTAATAAAGTCTGGAATTTAAATACGGCTAATTTCCCCGTTAATAATAATAAAGAGAGGACCTATACAGTTTATACAACACCAGCATCCTATATTTATTATCAGAATTTCCAACCACAGCGATATTTGCAGAATCGTGTGAGTTATACCTATACAGATGATAATGTTTATACGTATTACAGCTAT
>DASRRA010000387.1:0-4511 GCA_035696085.1 Bacteroidia bacterium
TGGTGCTAATCGCATCAATTTAAAAGATTACGAAGGCGCAGTTACCGACCTGGATAATGCTATTAAGATTGATCCGAAAAATGTTTTGGCTTATATGAACAGAGGAACTGCAAAGGGGGCGCAAAAAAAATACAGAAGTGCATTGGAAGATCTGGACATGGCTGTGAAATTAAAATTTGATTATGCCCCAGCTTATATCAACAGAGCATTGGTACGTTATGTAAGCGGTGATAAAAAAGGTGCCTGCAAAGATTTAGAAAAGGCAGATGGACTCAATAATGAAAAAGCTGGCTCATTAATAAATCAGTATTGTAAGGATATGAAGTAATATCAAACGTTTTTGAGACCATTGGGGTTTGCTTCCAATAACCTCCTATGCACCTCCATTATCTGCGGAATCACCAGCTCTTGCTCATCATTCACGATTACAAATTGAGACCTCTTTATTCTTTCTTCTTCCGGTAATTGCGCTTTCATTCGTCTTTCAATTTCTTGTTTGGAGGTACCATCCCTTTTCATCACACGAGCAATCCTTAACTGCTCAGGTGCAGTAATCGTTATAATTTTATCCAATTGTAAATAAGCACCACTTTCAAACATGATGGCAGCTTCTTTCAGAATATAAAAGTATTGCTGATGTTGCTTTAACCACGACTCAAAATGCAATGCCACGGCAGGATGAATAATCCCATTTAGTTTCTTTAATTGTTCTTCATTTCCAAATACAACAGCTGCTACTTTTTTTCTTGCAATGCGACCTGTTTCGTCCAATACGTGTTCGCCAAAAGCGGCGATGACTTTATGCTGAACATCTTTATCATTTTCCAGCAACTGTCGGGACGCGTCATCCGCATAATATACAGGGACACCCAGCACTTCAAATACTTTGCAAATGGTTGTCTTGCCACTACCTATTCCACCTGTAATACCTATTTTTAACATAAATGATGTTAATTATTTACTGATGATATACTCTACCCGCTCTGTTGCCAACTTCACATTTCTCACCCCCGCAGGAATTTTTACCAAGTGAATTTTTACTTTGTTACTTTGCTTGTCAATTTTTGCATAATCTACTACCGCCCGAAAACTGGCAGCATTTATTTTTTCATAACTTTCAAAAGCCACATTAAATTTTACTGCCACCTTATCCGGAAATGTTTTAAATGAATAACCCTGCGGCAGGTTTTCCACTTCTACAGGAATTTCGAGACTGGCTTCTGTAAACTTGGTTACATGAACGATTGCATTAACAGCCGGTTGGGAAAATTCCACATGCTTATATTCGTCTTGTTTTACCAAGGCTAGTTTTACTGTTTCGGAAGCGCTTACATCTCTTAATGTCAAGGCTTGCGTCTCCACAAAATCAATTTTGTCGACAACTTCTGCTTCTGCAGATACAGTAACATATTCAGGTTTTATGGTTACGGAATCAGTAAGGTTGTAAAGTTTAGTAAACTGCAAGGATAAATTGGACTTTACAGGAACGACCTTGCTCACTTTCTTATTAAAATTGATGAAAATGGTATCCGGATTAATCTTTAAAACGTGCGTTTCTTTCTGAAACTGGATATTAATTTTATCCATGCGTTCGCTTGCCAGTAAATAGTAAACATTTTTACGCCCCAACAATTTAGCATCTCTGATATCCAATTCAATTGTTTCCTGATGTTTCCTGAATTTATTGAGCAGAAGTCCAAAGCCTTTTGCTTTAATTTCCATATCCACATAGGCAGGTAAATTATTTGAAATGATTTTATCTGTGGGAATATGAATGTAGGCTACCGGGAAACGTTCAACAATGGTATACTCTTTTGAAAGTGTCATCAGGGACCAAAAAAAAGCAGAAACGAATAAACAAATAAAAAAAGTAATGACTCTTCCTTTATTTGTTCTGGATTGACTATATGCTCTGAATACCATCACAACAAAAATAGGAATATATTTCAAAAAAAAGGACCACTTCTTTGAGGAGCAGTCCTTCTATTTCAACATAGAATTTAACTATTTTGCGG
This sequence comes from Bacteroidia bacterium, assembly GCA_035696085.1. Taxonomy (GTDB): domain Bacteria; phylum Bacteroidota; class Bacteroidia; order 2-12-FULL-35-15; family 2-12-FULL-35-15; genus 2-12-FULL-35-15. Next base: position 2,016 of record DASRRA010000387.1, read on the forward strand.
TCTCCGCTGTACCTAGCAGGTTTGTATTGTCTAAAGAGATTGCATTTTTTTCAACTTTCAACTTTACACCGTTTTCAACGGTAATGATAAACGTTGAATCAGCAATTTCAGCAATTTTACCATGTATTCCGCCTATGGTAACAATTTTATCTCCCACCTTAATATTTTCCTTAAACTTCTTTTGTGCCTTTGTTTTTCTAACTTGTGGAAGAATAAAGAATAAATAGAAGATCACGGCAACCAACCCCATCATTATATATCCTGAATATGGAGACCCGCCTGCTGCTTGTAATAAGATACCTGTCATTGATTTGATTTATTTAAATGAATAATTGATTAACACTGTTTTATTTGTAATACATTTTTATTTGCCTTCCGGAACATTAATCGTTGAAGTAATGGTCAACACTTTGGTGCTGGGATTACAGTTGGTAATAAGGGTTACAGACTTTGTTTGCATTCCTTGTTTACCGGCACTATTAAACTCTACATCGATCTTGCCTTCTGCGCCTGCCTTAATTGGCTCTTTGGGATACGAAGGAATAGTACATCCGCAACTTCCCTGTGCCGAAGAAATAACAAGATCGGAACCACCGGTATTTTTAAAAACAAAAGAATACATCACTTTATCACCTTGTGTAATGGTTCCAAAATCATGCTTTTCCTCGTTAAATGTAATAATGGGTGCCGAACCTGCTGTGGCTGGGGCACTGGATGAAGCCGACGCAGGAACATCTATAATGTCCGTGGAAACACCTGTATTTTTTTCTTCTTGTTTACATGCAGTAAAGAACAATACACTACTCAAAAAAATGCCTGAAAGAATATACTTTTTCATGATTTGTTTTTTATTTGTTACTAAAATTTTATTCCATTAACCCTCTACCTGTTTTATTCAATTTATTTTCTCTTTTAAAATCCGCTACCAGCTTATCCAAGATCCCGTTGATAAATATCTTGCTCTTCGGGGTGCTGTACATTTTTGATATTTCAATAAATTCATTCAAACTTACTTTTACCGGAATATCGGAGAAATGAAGAATTTCGGTTATGGCCATTTTCATCAGCAACACATCCATCATCGCAATACGATCTACTTCCCAATTTTTTGTTTTATCACCAATCAGCTTTTCTGTTTCTTCGTTTCTGATGGCTGTTTGACGGAACAAATCCTTTACAAATTGTTCATCGTCCTCCCTATCCTTGTATAATGGCATTAATGGTGTATCCGGGGCAGAATCTTCTTTGAATGATTCAAATGTTTTTACGATAATCGGATTGACCAGGTAAATATCATCCCCCCAATGCAAATTTCTTTCTTCGTATAAATGATTTATCAATTCAAAATCAGCTACGTGCTCTTTAAACATCTCAATGATAAAATTACGCTGCATGAGGTAAGAATTATCCGATGAATTCATATACGCTTTGTATTCTTCACTGGCGCGAATGTTATTGTAAATTCTGCGACACAACTCAAACTCATTATTCCAGCTTATCTTTCGGTTATTCATTTCTCTTTTCAAATGAATATTTTCGGAGAGTTGTTTTAAAAATTTATTTTCCAGAAATCGCAAATTGGGGTCCAGGTCATTTTGAGTTGGTAAGCGTTTTGTCTTCGCGTCTTCCATCGCTACATTGGCAACGTGATGCAATTCTACTAATAATGATAATTGATAAATGTACAGGTCGTATATTTTATCGATTCCGTTAAACAGATCGCGCTCCGCTCTGGCCAGGTCCTTTGTATCGGATTGAAAAAAACCGTACAACGCCTGCATTGCCTTAATTCTAAGATATCTTCTGTTTAGCATATTTTTTTTCGTGTATTAGAAACTCACTTTCACTTTTGCGATATCAGCAATACGCTTTTCTGCAAGTCGGTTTGCAGCCATATACGTTGGTATTTGCTGTTCTCTCGACATTTTAAAAATAGAGCTGGTTGTATCATATATTTTTTCGGCATGTGCCAGGGAGCGTTCCCTGTTATACCCTTCTAACTCATAATACACGTTGATGATCCCACCGGCATTTACAACAAAATCAGGAGCATATAAAATACCTTTATCCATAATCATTTTGCCATGAACATTTTCATCTTCCAATTGATTATTAGCTGCGCCACAAATAATGGCACATTTCAAACGATTCAATGTATCTGTGTTTACAGTTGCGCCAAGTGCGCAAGGTGCATAAATATCCATATCGAGGTCATATAACGATTCGGCATTGGTAATAACAGTAGCTTTCGTTTCTGTTGCAATGCTTTTTAAACGTTCCTGGTTAATATCATAAATAAAAACGGATGCATTTTCTTTGGCCAGGTAGTTAACCAGATTTTCACCAACATGACCAATTCCCTGCACCACAATTTTTTTTCCGCTCAAACTATCGCTTCCCCATTTTTCTTTTGCAGCAGCTTTCATGGAAATGTAAACGCCGTATGCTGTAACAGGAGAAGGATCTCCACTACCACCCATATTTTCAGGCAAACCA
>DASRRA010000388.1:0-1991 GCA_035696085.1 Bacteroidia bacterium
TACATCGTAATCCACATGCACATCGAAAGCATCCGCTTGTGAAGCATCTACTTTTGAAATAAATTTATTGTAAATTGGGTTGATCCATGTTTTCAAATCATCTTCGGCACCATTGCTAAAAGCCATTCCCAGCAAGGTATATTTCCCTTTTGTATCAGCAGGAATGTTTATTTTTTTACCATTGTAATTTTCACAAACCATGGCAGGAAACATTTTTCCTTCTACGCCACCAATGGGTTTAAATGCAAAACAGATAACTGCAATAAAGAGGATACTCGCTGTAATTCGTTTCATGATTTTCAAATTTAAGAATTCATAAATTAATTTGTTACGCTTTCAGCACGTTTGGTAACTTATCTTTTGTCAATTCTCCCGGTCCAATTTTTACTAAAAAAACACAACTTCCATTTTCCAGGTCAGGTTGCATTTCCGTTTTTAGAAGCTGCATCAGTACATCATAATCTCCAAAAAGCTGGGTGGACAATCCATTAACTTCAACGCGTATACTTTTGTTTTGTTTTACACGCTGAATAAAAGCAATAACACGCGCTGCATAATCATCGCTTAAGGCATACATGCTTATTTCTATCGTTGCTTGCATGAAATCAATTTGTTTTATATTATTTATTTAATTCGGCAAACACTTTATCGGCTTTAAACTTTTTTGCCGCTTTTCCTTTACGGATGATTTTAATATGCACAATAATATCATCTTGTATAATGGCGTTCACTACATCTTGTCCGGTAATTACATGTCCAAAAATGGTGTGATGCTGATTCAACCAGGGTGTTGCGACATGTGTAATAAAAAACTGAGAACCGTTGGTTCCAGGTCCTGCATTGGCCATGGCTAAGATACCCGGGCCAGTAAAATTTAGTTCAGAAATGAATTCATCTTTGAATTTATATCCGGGGCCTCCGGTTCCATTCCCTAGCGGATCACCACCTTGTATCATAAAATTGGGAATTACGCGGTGAAATTTTAAGCCGTCGTAAAATGGAACTTTTTCTGCTTTCGCGTTATTTTTGATTTTTCCTTCAGCTAGCCCTACAAAGTTGGCAACAGTTAATGGTGTCTTTTCAAATTCCAATTGCAGTACTATTTTTCCTTTATTCGTTTCGATCTCTGCATACAATCCTTTTTCAAGTTTTGGTTTTTTCTCTTTTGCGGCAGCTGTACTAAAGGCAATGATTAAAAGTGTGCAGGTTAAAATGATATTCTTCATACGTAAATTAATTTTTTTGTAAAAATAACATTAGAAAGGGAAAATGGAAGCGGATGTTAATAAATAGATGTGAGATGTGAGATTTGAGACATGAGATAAGATGAAAATAATAAGAAATAATCATAATTTCGTATGGTGATTGTATCTCAAATCTCATGTCTCAAATCTCACATCTAATCTAAATGAAAGTTTGCATCGCAGAGAAACCTAGTGTAGCGAAAGAAATTGCGGAAATTGTTGGAGCAAAACAACGAAAAGAAGGTTATTTTGAAGGAAATGGCTACCAGGTTACCTGGAGCTTTGGTCATTTGTGTGAGTTAAAAGAACCACATGAGTACGATTCTGCATACCGCGAATGGAACCTGAATATGTTGCCCATTGTTCCGTCAAAGTTTGGGATCAAACTCAAAAATGATAAAGGGATAGAGAAGCAATTTCAAATTATTTCGACGTTATTTGAGCATGCTGAGGAAGTTATCAACTGCGGGGATGCCGGACAGGAAGGAGAATTGATTCAGCGCTGGATATTTTCCAAAGCAAATTGTAAAAAGCCATTGAAACGATTGTGGATATCTTCCTTAACAGAAGAGGCAATTCGTGAAGGGTTTAAGAATTTAAAAGAAGGTAAAGTATATGAAAGCCTTTATTATGCTGGCTATTCAAGGGCCGCAGCAGACTGGCTCCTTGGAATGAATGCCACCCGATTGTTCACCATCAAATATGGTAACGGAAAACAGGTATTGTCGATTGGTCGTGTGCAAACAC
>DASRRA010000389.1:0-8015 GCA_035696085.1 Bacteroidia bacterium
CGCTTACAAAAAGCAAATCACTATGTGGCCGGATTCGAATACGATTTGACGAGGCATTTGGATTTGAATGTAGAAGCTTACAGAAAAGATTATACACAAGTCACCAACCTAAATCCTGCTAAACTAAAAGATTCTGATCCGGATTTTATCAATGAAACAGGTATTGCTCAGGGAGTGGATGTGGTATTGAAGTATGAATACAAACATTTGTATTTATGGTTTGTTTATTCCTTAACTTACGTTACCCGTTATGATGGGATCCTGACAGACGAAGCGGGAAATAAAATTTCGTATCATCCCAATTTCGACCGTCGCCATAATGCCAACGTTGTGGGCAGTTATGCATTTGGCAAGGATCGCCTTTGGGAAGTGGATGCCCGCTGGAGCGTTGGCTCCGGCTTTCCCTTTAAACCAACCGGTGGTTTTTATGAAAACATAACTTTTAAAGATGAATTGACTACTGATTATACAAGTACCAACGGGGATTTAAATTACTTCTTTGATGGAGCAAATGTAAAACGCCTGCCTTGGTATCATCGCCTGGATATCAATGTTAAACGCACATTCCTGTTTTCCGGAAACACCAAACTGGAGGCTGCTGTAGGTGCCACAAATATTTATAACCGGGAGAATATTTTCTATTTTGACCGGGTTCAGTATAAACGCGTGGATCAACTACCAATTTTGCCAACTGCCAGCTTGATTCTTACGTTTTAAATAAGCTCGCATGCAATGTTCTCAACTCCGCTCGAACTGACATTGCACACATAGCATCTGGAAATTGAGCGGATACTCTTAAATCAAATCACGTGGGAAGTGTCAGTTCGATTGTATGCCGCGTTAGCTTCAGCGATGGCGCAGCGGAGTCGAGAACAGTAGCCTGAATTCAGCTTACTCTTTCAATTTTATCAACAAAATTCCGCAAAACGCTTTTTCCAGCGGAAAAATTTCGTAATTTTGTATGGCCAAAAACTAACGGCAGGCCTGCCAATACGCACTTAACCACCAACATGTCATCTTCAACCAAATACATTTTTGTTACAGGAGGAGTTACTTCTTCGCTCGGAAAGGGAATTTTAGCTGCATCATTAGCTAAATTATTGCAAGCACGTGGACACACGGTAACCATCCAAAAACTGGATCCATATATCAACGTGGACCCGGGAACATTGAACCCTTATGAACATGGGGAATGCTTTGTAACCGATGATGGTGCAGAAACGGATTTGGATTTGGGACATTATGAGCGCTTTTTAAATATACCGACCTCACAGGCAAACAACGTGACAACCGGTCGTATTTATCAATCCGTTATTGATAAAGAAAGACGTGGTGATTATTTAGGGAAAACTGTTCAGGTGATCCCGCATATTACAGATGAAATTAAAAACCGGATAAAGATACTTGCAAAAACAGGCAACTATCAGTTCGTTATCACGGAGATTGGTGGTACTGTTGGTGATATTGAGTCACTGCCTTATGTAGAGGCGGTGCGTCAGTTAAAATGGGAGCTTGGCAAAGATGCCATGGTTATTCATTTAACACTTATTCCATATTTAAGTACAACCGGCGAATTAAAAACAAAACCAACTCAACATTCTGTAAAACTATTATTGGAATATGGAGTGCAGCCGGATTTGCTGGTTTGCAGAACCGAACACCCGCTTACACGCGATTTAAGAAATAAAATAGCATTGTTCTGTAACGTTGCTCCCAATGCCGTTATTGAAGCACGCGATGCCAGCACCATTTATGAAGTACCCTTGCTGATGGAAGATGAGCAGCTGGATGTAGTAGTGTTGAACCACTTGGGAATACCGGTTTCAGAAAACCTGGATTTGAAAAAGTGGAAGGAATTCTTGCACAAATTCAAGCATCCAAAACATGAAGTACGAATCGGGTTGGTTGGAAAATATGTAGAATTAAAAGACTCTTATAAATCCATTTCCGAAGCATTCATCCATGCCGGAGCTGCTAACGATTGTAAAGTATCCATTGAATGGATACACTCGGAAAGCATCACCGATGAAAATGTAAAAGAAAAATTTAAAGGCTTACGCGGAATCCTTGTTGCTCCTGGTTTTGGACAACGTGGCATTGAAGGGAAGATTTCTGCAATTAAATATGCACGTGAACAGAATGTTCCGTTTTTTGGAATCTGCCTGGGAATGCAGTGTGCGGTTATTGAATTTGCAAGAAATGTAATTGGTTTCAAAGATGCTAATTCCACAGAGATGAATCCGGGAACAACCAATCCTGTTATTGATTTATTGGAAGCCCAAAAGAAAGTAACAAACAAAGGCGGAACCATGCGTTTGGGCGCTTATCCTTGCAACATCAGCGAAGGAACATTGGCATTTGATATTTTCAAGAAAAAAGAAATTGAAGAACGTCACCGTCACCGTTACGAATTCAATAATGAATATTTAGCGGATTTTGAAAAAGCAGGCATGTATGCTTCCGGAATTAACCCCGAAGGAGGCTTGGTAGAAATTGTGGAGATCAAAGATCATCCTTGGTTTGTAGGTGTTCAGTTTCACCCGGAATACAAAAGTACAGTTGCGAATCCGCATCCATTGTTTGTAAATTTTGTGAAAGCAGCCATTGAAGTTGGCAAGTTAGTTCACTAGGAAAAAAATTGATAGGAATTAATTGATAAAAGAATGCATTATGCATTCTTTTTTTTTTAATACGTTTTCGTTTTCTAACATACCGTTATTCCATGGAATGGGACCTTTAAATAAATACTAGTCAGTTCGCATGTGAACGATTCATTCATTGTGTAATTTTAATAAAGTCAATTACAAAATAACAATTTAAAACATTCAAAAATGAATAAACGATTACTTTCAACTGCTTGTATGCTTATTATTCTATCAGGTTATTCTCAAGAATCAAGCATGGCTCCGGCTGGTATTCCGGAATATCAAACCAAAGAACTTTTGACGGACACCCATTTAAAAAGAGGGTTTATAGATATTGTAAATGGTGTCAAAGTAACCGACCCTGCACATATTATGGGTTGCCCTCCTTCTAATCCGGTATGGAATGCCGCCGAATGGAAAAGCCAGTTTTACTTTTCCAGTCAAACTGGAAATTCAGTTAATGGATGGTGCACCTATTCAAGTAGCTATAAGGATTTTCGTTTTGGCGGACCACTTAACTCACGAGATTATGATGTATATATGGCTGTGAATTCTGAGGCTGAGTTTTCTAGTCACTTCAGAAAACTAATAGACACTGTCCAGAATTGGCCGGCTTTGTATTTAGAACAACGAGTAACACAAGCACCAGCTGAACCCACTGAAGGCCCAGGTTGCCCGCCTCTTTCCAAGCTCAATTCTTTGACATTTAAAATAGATGCGAAGCTACTTTACAATCAAACTTATACGCAACAGATATCTTCGGATTCCAGTGATCCAACTGCACAGCACTATAATTCCAATATTCACGCATCTTCATTCCAGGTTTTCTTAACGGTTCAAAAACTAAATTCTTCAGTAAACTATGGTACAAAAATGTGGTTTGGAATCCCGCTCTATGATAATAGACAACGTTCAATAAAAGCCTACAAATCCTTAGACGGCAATGGTGGAAGTAATGATTATATTTTTAGTTTAGCTTCAACGGATTTTACAACGCAATCACTACAGGATGGAAATTGGGTATCTATCAATTTTAATGTTCTACCAAAAGTGATTGACGGTTTAAATGAAGCAATTCATGCAGGGTATTTAACCGGGACGATTAATGACTATATGATCGGAGCAGTTTTAATTGGCTGGGAGAACACTGGAAGAAATGTTTCGACAGTTGTATTTCGTAATGTAAGCTTAGTAGCTCAAACCAATCAACTTTACTGGGGACTACAGCGTCCATCAAATGGCGCGGATACTCAAACGCCCGTCGTTATTTTCCCAAATCCCGCAGTAGAAAATGTTATTTCATTCTCAGGTAATAATATACAGGCTGTTTCAATTGTTGACTGTTTGGGCAGAGAGGTGATTCAATATGAAAATTCAACCAATGGGAATGAGCCTGTTAAAATTGACATCTCGCAATTACCAAAAGGAATCTATTTTAGTTTTGTAAAAACGGAAAATGGAATTGAAAAGACTAAAATTTTAAGACAATAATTTTTCGATGATTTATGAAACCCACACATATACGCCTATTCGTTATATTTAAAGTATATTTAAATCCTGATCTCTATCAGGATTTTTTTTATTCTAATCATAAATCAGTTAACTTGAAAGAACTAAAAACACTTTTCATACTTATATTCTTTACCCTGCCTATTATTGCTCAAACAAATTATTATGTAGACGGTGCGCCAGTAATGATAATATACAACTTACCGGGGCAAGAAGTGCAAGTGGAGAACGGAATTTCAGGATAACAGGTTATTGTAAAAAGAAATCAATTGAGTAATGGTGTTTATTTTTATAGCATCTCTCAAGGAGAAAAAAGTAATTGCAAGTGGAAAAATGGTAGTAGAATAAAAATCAGGCAATCAACTTTCCGTCTTCACAACGAATCACACGGGAAGGAAATTTCTGATACATCATGATATCGTGTGTGGCAATAAGTACTGCTCTTCCGTTCTTACTGATTTCCATCAATAATTTCATGATCCCTTCTGATGTTTCCGGATCCAGGTTACCGGTAGGCTCATCTGCTAAAATTAATTCCGGATCATTTAACAGCGCTCTTGCAATGGCAATGCGTTGCTGTTCTCCGCCGGACAGCTCATGTGGCATTTTAAAACCTTTGGTGGTTAAATGTACTTTTTCCAATACTTCCTGGATGCGCTTTTGCATTTTCTCTTTATCATTCCAGCCGGTTGCTCTGAGTACAAATAATAGATTATCATTCACACTTCTATCCGTTAATAATTGAAAATCCTGGAAAACAATCCCCAGTTTTCGTCTTAAGAAAGGAATGTCCTTGCGTTTAATAGTGGCTAAATTATAACCGGCAACCGTTGCAGATCCCTCTTTCAAAGTGATATCACCATACAGGGATTTTAATAAACTGCTTTTCCCACTTCCGGTTTTACCCAGTAAATACACAAATTCCCCTTTGTCAATCTTCAAGGAAACATTGGTCAATACCAGATTATGCTTTTGAAAAATAGAAATGTTCTCTGTCTGAATAATGGTATCAAGTGCCATATTGAATAAGCATTAAGTTTTGAAATGCTTCAATGAAGCGTACTTCGAAGGTAGTTCAAAAAAAAATAGCGGTGAAAACCCAGGCACAATACTTTCAACACTTGCACGTTAATAACTTCCATAACCACTGATCTTTATCGCTGCTATCCTTACTAAATTTACATCATTAAAGTTATCTTGCCCATGAAAAGCCTACGACTAGTTGGATTGATACTGATATTTTGTATATGCATAACCCAAGGATTTGCACAGCAATCCCTGGTGTACCAAGATGCAGATGCTGATTTTAAAACGGGTGTGGAATTATTTCAAAAAGAAAAATACAATGCTGCACAAAAAAGCTTTGTAAAGGTAATTGAAAAATACCGTGACCCTCAGGCATTGGTACGTGTGGATGCAGAATATTACAAAGCCATTTGCGCCATCGAATTGTTTAATAAAGATGGTGAGTTTTATCTGAAACAATTTGTAAGAGAACACCCTGAAAGTCCGAAAGTAAAACCTGCTTACTTGTATTTGGGGCGTTACAATTATCGAAAGAAAAAATGGAGAGAAGCATTGGATTGGTTTTCCAAAGTAGATGTGTATGATTTGACAAATACAGAACTATCTGAATTTTATTTCAAACGCGGGTATTGCAACTTCGTGCTAAACAAATACCCGGAAGCCAAAAAAGATTTTTATGAATTGAAAGATGTGGATAACAGCTATTCCACACCAGCGAAATACTACTACGCACATATTTTATATTCAGAAGGGAATTATGAAACGGCATTGACGGAATTTTCCAAACTGCAAAAAGATGAAAATTTTGGAAGCGTAGTTCCGTATTACATTGCTCAAATCTATTACTTGCAGGGAAGGTATACAGAAGTAATTGCCTATGTTCCTGAATTGCTGGATTCAGCAGTTTCCAAACGTGTTCCTGAACTTTCCAAAGTGTTGGGCGAATCCTATTATCGCAAAGGAAAATTCAAAGAAGCATTACCGTATTTGAAAAAATACGAAAAGACGGTAAAAGTCTTGCAACGTCCCGAAAATTTTATGATGGGATATATCCTGTATACGAATAAGGATTATGATGACGCTGTTGACTACTTGATAAAGTGCACCAATATTGATGATTCGCTTGGTCAAAATGCATATTACCACATTGGTGATTGCTATATTAAACTGGATAATAAACAGAATGCGCGTAACGCATTTGGACAAGCTGCAAAAATAGAATTGGATAAAAGCATCCAGGAAGATGCGCTGTTCAACTATGCAAAACTATCTTATGAGTTGGCATTTAACCCTTATGGAGATGCCATCAAAGCATTCCAGCAATATTTGAAAAAATATCCAACCGGCAGACATTCGGATGAAGCGTATATGTACCTGGTGAATATGTTTCTTACCTCTAAAGATAACAAGGCCGCATTGGAAGCGATCGATAATGTAAAAGTGCTCACACCTGAGTTAAAACAGATGTACCAGAAAATTGCCTACTACAGAGGTGTTGATTTATTCAATAACCTGGAATATGACAAGGCCATCAAATTGTTTGATAAATCGCTGACCTACAATTTTGATAAAGGGATACGCGCCAATGCCATTTACTGGAAAGCAGAAGCCACCTATAGAAACAAACAATACGACAGAGCTATTGATTTATATATGGCCTATGTGGCGGAACCTGGTGCCATTAGCAAATCAGAATTCAGTGATGCCAATTACAACATTGGGTATGCTTATTTTAAATTGAGCGATTACGCTAACAGTGTAATGTGGTTTCGCAAATTTGTCAATTTCAAAACACAAGCGGATCAGAAAAAAATAAATGATGCTTATAATCGAATTGGGGATGGGTATTTCATGAATAAAGATTTTTCAAACGCAGTGGATTATTACAGCCAATCCTATAAAATGCATAAAATGAATGCAGATTATGCCTTGTTTCAGCGTGCATTGGCAAATGGTGTTATGAAAAAATATGCGGAAAAGATCGCGGATTTAAAAACATTTATCGGTGCTTACGCCACTACCTCTTCTACGTATGTTCAACGTGCAAAATTTGAACTGGCAACAGCCTATCAACAAAATAATCAACAGGATATGGCTTTAAATGCATACAATAGCTTTATCCAGGAATATCCCAACAGTGTGTATGCAAGTACAGCATTGAGTAAAGTAGGTTTGATCTATTATAACAAACGGGATGATGACAATGCATTGGCAACATTTGATAAGCTAATTAAACGTGATCGTAAATCAGCGGATGCAACGGAATCGATTGAAATTGTAAAGAAAATTTACAGTGCTAAAGGAGATGTGGATGAGTTAAAAACATACATGGCTTCTATTGGCGAGAGCATTCCTCAAGCCTCCCTTGATTCTATTTCTTATAATGTTGGATTTAATCACTACCGCGAACAGGATTGTAAAAACGTAGTTGCTGATTTTGATAAGTACGTTCAGAAATTTCCGGATGGTATTTTTAGCACAGAAGCGAATTTTTATAGAGCAGATTGTAATTATAAATTAGGAAACAACGATGCCGCATTAAGCAGCTACGCTGTTGTAATCGGAAAGAATAAAAATGAATTTACAGAACAATCCTTAAGTGCAGCTTCTGAAATTGCATTTAAAAAACCAGATTACAGATTAGCGCTGGATTATTACAAGCAATTGGAACTGGCGGCAGAAAACCCGAAAAATAACTCTGCTGCAAAGATTGGAATCATGCGTACAGAATATGAATTGAAAAATTATGCTGCTGCTGTTGATTATGCCGGAAAAGTAATCAACCTGGATAAGCCGGGCAATGAATTGATCAATGAAGCACATTTTATCAAGGCT
>DASRRA010000390.1:0-8799 GCA_035696085.1 Bacteroidia bacterium
ATGTGACCGCAAATATACGCAGTTATTTGACTGCTCAAAGTTTTTCGAGAAATATTTTTATTTTATTTAGAAAAGGAGAGTAGGAGATATTAACCTCCTACTATTATAGGGCATTACTGATAATAAATTTTGACATAACCGTTTGTTCCTGCAGTTGCAGCGGCTCCGCCCGTTGCACATCCGGCGCATAAATCGGTATCAGTTGAATTACCGGGCGTAACTCCTGATCCCGGGGTAAGTGTTCCGAATCCGATACCACCACCGCCACCACCAGCACCATAATCGGGGGTTGTGGAATAGAAGGTACCTGGAGCACCTCCATTGGTATATCCACCACCACCGCCACCAGGACCACCACCATCAGGGGTACCTCTGTTGGTAGCGTTACCACCGGCACATACCGAGTTTCCGGCTGCTGCACCACCGGTTGATCCTGAACCTCCTGCTGAACCAGCCGTACCGCCAGCACCACCAGCACCACCATTTTTCTGACCGGCTACGTTTCCGGCACCACCGCCGCCACCGCCACCAGAAGCAACACACAATATAACGGCTGTAGTTGAATTCACGACAGCGGTTGAACCGCCGCCACCACCACCACCACCGGATGATCCCGTACCTCCGGCATTACCACCGGATCCTCCTGCACAATACCCATATGACACGGCACCACCGCCTGCGCTTGTAGAAGAGCTTGCACCAAGTCTGCCACCTTGTGCAACGTATACCTGCAAGATATCCCCTGGAGTAACGGCAACTGTTGTAGTGGAATATCCTCCACCACCTCCTGTAGAACCACCGCTACCACCATCATGACCACCACCACCGCCACCAGCTCCCCATGCTTTGATGGTGACACTTGTTACACAGGCAGGAACAACAAAGTTTTGAGTTGCTCCCGTATAACTGAATGTTTGAGAAGAAGTCGTCGAGCTTGCATTAGTCATACTTAATACCCTGACCCAAATAGTACCATTAAAATACTGCAATACATTACAGTCCGTATTGTAAACCATAAGTCCTGCTGCGGGAGAAGGAATTGCAATCATTTGCGCACTTGTCATTCTTGGCGGTAAAAAACCTTTTGTGGTGGATGAAACATCCAGCATAGCACTATTATCAGGCGCAGCGCCGGAACCGTTAATACCAACATTCTGCGCCAATGCCACCATATTTTTAATTAAAAGAATGAATAAGATAAGACGAGACGTTTTCATTTTTTAATAGATTAAGATTTTTTTTGTAAAGCTTTTTTCTTTGTTAATCAACTGAATAAAATAGATACCCGGAGGAAGTCCGACAATATTATATTGCAACGTATTGTTTCCAGTTGTAACTTGTAAATTTTCTGTTCTCAAACTTTGACCAATAGAATTGCAGATGTGCAATGCATAAGTATTATCTTTTATTGCGTTAATAGTTATGTCCAATTCATTGGAGCTAGTATTATATACATTGATTACATCATTCTCGATAACACAATCATCTGCATAAATAATATCAAAAAATTCCGTTTTTCCATCATGATCTGTTTGGGACAACCGGAAGAAATAATTATTCAATTCTTTATTATCCAGCAAATACTGGTAACAGTTCTTTTTTGTTGAATTCCCTTGGGCTGGGATTGTTGTTAACGGTCTGAAATTGACAGCATCTGGAGAATAGGATAGCGTGAAATGATCACTATTTGTTTCAGAAGCCGTGCACCAGTTAAATAAAATTCCTTTGGTGTCGCAGTTGTAGCCAAAATTAAGTAACTCAACTGGAAGTACGGCTGAAGTAGAAACAATTACATATGGTGAAAAGGAGGTTAGGCCGGTAGCGCTTACAGAACCAACACCAGATGTAACAGCTGAAGCAATACCAATAATGTTATCCCAGCTGGTACCATTCCAATGTTGTATCCCAACATTACCTGTATTATATGAATTGGAAAGCGTATTTTCAGCACCCCTGTAACGGAATGTCACATTAGCGGTGAGCGATGCACTCGGTGTAATGTCCCACCACCTGTCTACTACAGCTGCAGTTGATCCGTCTCCGCCCAAAGCATTGCTTCTCATAGTGGCTACTGCGCCAACGTTGCTGGCGCCTGCCCATGGGCTATTGTTGGAAGTTGTGGCTCTGGTACTAATGCTAACATTATCGGTACTTGACGCCATAGCCGAAGTGATGGAAAATGTGACAGGTATTTGCGTGCCGGAGAGTCCAAATGGAAAAATATAAGTCCCCGTATTGGTTCCCGTTTTCCAATTGATAATGCTGGTGTTAACGGATGCATTTGTTTCACTGATAATATATCCAGTTGAATACGTGATTGCCGCTGTGGATGTATTGGTTACATTTACACGATAACCGCTAAGATCGAGCGGGCGAGTACCTAGAGAAAGTACGCCAGTGTAGGTACTTTGACCACCAACATTGGTTGCTACACCTAGGTATTTTGTTCCGCTTCCACCTAATGTGAGATTATAAAAAGAAGTTGAATTTGTACCACCAATGGTTTGATCTGCTCCGGAAAGATTGACGGTAGTACCGTCGTTTTGAAATGCTACATTCGAAGCATTGTTAGTCCAATTTCCAAATACGACCAGAGTACCACCTGTGGTATTATTTTTAATTAGACCTGAGTTTTGATTTTTGTAGTGACCGGTTGTACCGTTTATATAGATGGTCGCCGTGCTGTTGAAGACGATGTTTGCACCATTATTTATTAAGCCCTGTCCTCGTGCCAATAATCCAACTAAACTAAATACCAAACAATATAGAATACGTTTTGTAACAATTGAAATCATACTATTCCTATTAATGCTATTCGTAAAGAATTAAACCTTAACTTAATTAGTAAATACAATCTTTTAATTTAATGAACGAAATCGGGCAAAAGGTATGAATGATCATGCCCTCCAATTAAAATTGCAATTTTTAAGCCCGTTGATATGTCTAATCAATTACTGTTTAGAAATAAGAAATGAGGCGCTTTGCTACAGACATAGAATTCAGATATATTGCGTCAAAGGAAAGTTATTAATAGAGTTCGAAGAATACTATACTGATGCCAAATAAGAAAAATGACGAGGAGAATATGACTCAGTTTTTCCCTTATATAATTTATTTGCATGGAAAGCGGGTAAATTTTGCAGCAAAAATGTTATGCTGCAATTTCCTTATTGATATAACCGGCAGTTTTAAAATTTCTTTTTCTCTTTTAGTTAAATGAATCGTATCTTTTTCAGCGTGTAGGTTGTGGTTATGGTAATGGATGGATTCGGAATCATAAGCCGGATTTTTTATTCGCATCCAATTATGAAAAGGCTATCAATAAATTCTATGAATCCATCGAATTCAAATCAGAAAGTACAATGAATTGCCTAATTGCCTTTTCCTTTTTGGAGGGACGAGAAGGTTGCGGAGTATGTGTTTCTTCCTTTTTGAAGTAATATTACTTGCTCAACTGGCTTTTAAACATGCAAATGAATGGCGACCATTTTAATAGTTTGTTTTGATTTAATAACCGATAATAGTAGAAATTAGCCCTTTAAATAAATAGCAAACAAAATTTTCTGCATCAATAGTATTTACAAATACTTTAGACTAATTTTTAATAGCAAGTTAGTATAAAGTAAATTTTTAGCGTAACATTATTATGCCGACCATCAAATCAATTACAAGAAGTGTTCTTTTCCTGTTTTCATTTCAACTCACGCATTCTGTTTATGCGCAAACGGCAGTTGGCACCATCACAAGTACCCAAGTAACAAACGGCTCATTTGAAACACCTGCGTTGGCAACTGGTACTTACCAATATTCACCAACCGGAAGCGGGTGGAGCTTTTCCGGTACAGCAGGTATTTCTTATAATGGATCTGCCTTTACCAATTGTACTCAAAATACATCGGTTGGTAATCAGGTATTGCTGCTTCAGAGAGATGGGAATGCACTTAGAACCTTTACAACCGCTACAACAGGAGCTTATCGACTTTCCATAAAAGCTGCTCAGCGTGGTTGTCAAAACACATCGCCACAAACCATACGCGTTTATGTAGATGGAACTTTTTTATCAGAAATAACTCCAACTTCTTCAAATTATCAAACCTATACCACCGCTGTTTTATGGCTTATAGGTGGTAATCACGATCTTCATTTATTAGGTAAATCGTTACTGGATAACACAGCGTTTGTAGATGACGTACGGTGGGAAGCTATTCCACGGTGGTCACAACCGAGCACTTGGCAGGGTGGTGCAGTGCCAACAAGTTCATCGATGACAATGATACCTGCCGGTCTCATTGTAGCGATGGATGTAATGAACTGTACAAGCGGGATGGTTCATATAAACGGAACACTCACTGTTCCATGGAATACAAACTTTGGTTTATCTACAGAGTTTATACATGTAGATAACGGCGGGCTTCTCGAAATCGGTCAAAGCGGAAGGAAATACTATGGCAGTGGTAAAGTAACGTTAGTAGGAAATGATCCGAATAGTACGCTGGGCGGTATAGATATGGGTTCTAAAGGTATAGGTATTATGAGCGGCGGACGACTTGAATTACATGGAACATATCAGCCCTCCTGGACAAAATTAAACGCCACAGCAAATTCCGGAAGTAACACCATCACTGTTAATGATGTTGTATCCTGGAAAGTAGGAGATCGCATTGTAATTGCTTCTACAGATTTTGATATGAACAAAGCAGAAAAACGAACCATTACTGCTGTGAATAGCAGTTTTACCTATACGCTTGATTCAACATTAGCTAATAAACATTTCGGACAATTACAATCCTACAGTAGCACCAATGGACAAAGCTGGACAGTGGATGAACGTGCTGAAGTTGGGTTACTTAGCCGTAATTTAATTATAGAAGGCGATGCATCCAGTTCCACTTCTCAATTTGGTGGACACATTATGGTGATGCAGGGTGGAGTTGCGCATGTGGAGGACATAGAATTAAACCGAATGGGTCAAATTACAAATAAAGCACGCTATCCATTTCATTGGCACCAGGTAGGAGATGCAAGCGGACAATATTTTACTAACAATAGTGTACACAATACCTATAACCGGGGAATTACCATACACGGCACTAACAATACAATTGTATCCTACAATGTTTTTTATGATAATATTGGTCATGCTGTTTTTATGGAAGATGGTACTGAAACCGGTAATTCGATTGATCATAATTTGGGTTTGGTTACGCGTAGACCTAATGCTGCATTCAAGTTTCTTCCCAGTGATTTTAATTTGGACCGAAATGCAAGTGGTCCTTCTACTTTTTGGATTACAAATGTTTCCAATAAAGTTCAATTTAACAATGCAGGAGGTTCTGATGGTTCTGGTTTTTGGTTCGCCTTTATTCAAAACGGAAATATACCTGCAGGATATATTGATTATAACACAGCGCATTCAAGTGTGCATGGATGGTTGATTGGAATGGCGCCTCGTCCTGGAAACGATACTGCTGACCTTAACAATGACTATCAACCAAGTCTGTCTCCTACCGTTACAGGATTAACTGTGTATAAAAATAAATTGGGGATTTACTCCCGTATTGGAGCGGATTTAACTTCAAGCACCTATGTAAATATGAAAGTTGCTGATAACTGGGAAGGAGATGCAAATACATGGGTGTCAGAAATTAAAAATTCACTTTGGGTAGGTGCTTCACAAAATTACGAGCCAATACCAATAACACCACAAAGCAAGTTATCAATCTCCTCCAGTGAGGAAGAGCAAGTTGTAGGTCATGTATTGTATGATGGACCATGTAAAATATCGGATTCACATTTTGCCGGTTTTGACAGACCAAAATTCTCCCTGTTTGACCAATGGGGTGCCAACTTTAAGTATCATGGTCATTCATTAAAAAATACAACTGTGGCTTCCGGAAGTTACAATGTGCAGTTTAGAAAAAGATACGATAGTCCAACCTGGTTTAATGCCTCCATTACAGATATTGATGGTAAATTCACTGGCACAGCTATGACGTCCATCGTAATGGATCATCCAATTATGATTGATAATACATGCCAACGAATTACACCACGTATCAATGCAACGGCACCTTGTCCGGCTGGTACAACTTGTTTAAACGGCGTGGAAAGTAAAAAGCGTTATTGTTATGTGGAACTGCGCTCTTCAGACGAGATCTATCCTGTGCCAAACGGACGGGAATACAACAGGCGTCAATTAAGTCAATTACTACGCAGCGACGGTAAAACATGGTTGGAAACAAGGAAAGAAGTAGAAGGAGTAAGCATTAGTTTAATGGTTAATGGTATATACCAATATAAGTACTTGTACCACGAACGAATACCTGTAAGTACACGTCTTGATTTTTACAGTATGAATGCAGGAGAATGGGCGATCATAGAAATAGCGAATATACCCTCTTCTGCGATTGCCTATAGTGGTCTGATGAATGGATTTAGTGGAGGAACTGGGTTTTCAGAATTGAGACGTGTTAGCACACTTGCTGAATTGCAAGCTGGATATGGCTCAGCAGCTGCTTACATTGGCACAAGCATGTTTGTGAAATTTCAGGCACCCAGAGGAAGCGATTTTCTTAACAGAGGATGCATAGGTTCTTTGTTTTTATGTTTGTATGGAAACTGCGGCCCAGGTGCCAATATTCCTTTTGCAGATACAGATGGGGACGGTGCAACTGATATCACTGAAACCATGGGACATCCTTTTTTTGTTCGAAATATGAATGATGTAAATGACATGAGTTTTGATTTCAATGATGGAAATGGTGATAAATGGTTCTTCAGCAATCAATTTGTAAATGATGGTTTCACACCTGGTGGGGTTTGGATTTTGCATGCAACTGGTACAGATACATATATTCAGAGAGATGGATTGAATATAGATGGTGACAAAATGAAATACATCGAAATGCGCGCAGTAAATCAGGTTCCAGGTGATTATGAACTGGCTTGGAAAACAGCTGACCAGGATTATTTTGATGCAAATAAAAGAGTTTTTGTAAGCAATACGGATCCAAATTTTTGGAAAGCATTTCGCTTTAAAGTTGGAGACAATCCCTTATGGAAAGGAAAAAGAATTACCAGTTTACGTATCCGATCAGTAAGTAATATTGCGTCATCCACACTATTTGACTGGATAAAGGCTAAAAATACCTGGGTTTATGATTTAAATAAGACAGCTGCAGCTTCAACATTACAACGATTTGATGGTGGGAATAACGAAGCAAATGAAATTAGAACCACGTTCAATACTATTTTAGGTCAAGCTGATAATTCCTGGAGTTTTGATTTGATTGACTGGAACAATGATGGATATACAGACATTGCGGCAGTAAAAAAATATACTACCGGTTCCGGATACGCAGAAATACATGTAATGGATGGTAAAACAGACTATCAGACTTTCTTGTTGCAATCCTCAACTGCAATGTCTTATCTCAATGGAAATGATCATGCGTTTATCGGGGATTATAATGGAGATAAGAAACCGGACATTTGGTTCATTACTCATAATGTGACCGGCAGTAATAAAACTGAAGTGCATATTATTGATGGTAACAATCTGCAATCATTTCTATTGCACGATGCTACAGCATTGGAAATACTGCCCAATACGATTGATGATTTTGGTGTTTATGATTATGACGGCGATAAGCTTGTTGACTTATGGTATATAAAAAAAAATGGAACCAGTGGTAAAACAGAAGTCCACATCTTGAAAAATACTGGTAATCCGACAACCATGTTTGATGGCTTTTCTTTGCATACGGCTACTACGCTTTCCGCTACAAATGCGAACTGGAGTTTTGATGTAGCGGATTATAATCGAGATGGAATGGTCGATGTGATAGGAGTGGATCGAATTGGTACAGGAGGAAAAGTAAACCTTAACATACTGGATGGCGTTACCGGTTTTCAAAGCTATTTGTTGCAAACAACCACCAACATGCCATCAGGTACAGCTAGTCATGTTTATATGGTAGATGACGGCACACGAGCAACTGGCCTTGGCTATTCAGGAGCAGGCGCATTTGCAACAACCATAGAAGATAAATCAGAGTTCAATATGCAGTCCAAAGAAATTGAGGTGTATCCAAACCCTGCAACGGATGAGATCATGATTAGCCTTGGAGAATATGCCGGCAATGAATTGGAACTAATCATAGAATACGTTAATACCGGTGCTATCGTTTTAAAAAGAAACTATAAGGTAAGCGACTCGTTATTGAAATTATCTGTGGAAAACCTGAATGCTGGAGTATACATCATTCAACTAAATATCCAGGGAAGTGTAGTTCAGAAAAAATTAGTGATAGCAAAATAAATTAAAACAAGGCTTATTTTTTACTAAGCCCTGTTTGTTTTATTAATCTAATTTCTTGTACTTACAAACATGGCAACCGGCTATTTCAAACTCATTTCCATCTTTTTTAAAATGATGATCAAACTGTTTTAATGTATCCGGGAAGGTCTCTAGTAAACGATCACGAATGATGTATAGGTTTTCCCTATTCAATGCCGCATCTTTAATTTCCGAACTTCTTGGGTAGAAATAATCATCACTTGTAGCTTTTATCATTTCGGGATTGCTACAGGAAATGACATAAGAGTGCCAGTAATCACCGATTACACCAATCTCGCCTAATTTTTCAAATTCTCGATAGATTTCTACTGTTGGTTTCAAACTTTTGGGTAGCACAGCAGCAAGGTGATACACTGAGCCTACACCTGCCGTCAGAACGGTAACCAGCAAAACAGGGTTGATGTACTTTTTTATTTTCTCTTTCACATCCATGTTGTCTA
>DASRRA010000391.1:0-2393 GCA_035696085.1 Bacteroidia bacterium
TGGTTTGAAGGTAAAGACCTTCGTGAACTGCCATTGATTGAACGAAAAGCGATATTGTTGAAAGTCCTTCCAAAAAATTCCATTATTAAGGTAGGAGACTATTTTCAGGAATCAGGAACTGAGGTTTTTGAAAAGGCCAAAACCTTGGGTTTGGAAGGTATAATAGCTAAAAAAACAGATGGACTTTATTATTCGGGTGACAGGACAAAGGAGTGGCTTAAGATCAAAGCGAACAAACGGCAGGAAATGGTAATAGGCGGTTTTACCGTGAATGACGATACGATTAAGGTTTTTAGTTCCTTGTTGGTTGGTGTGTACAAAGGGAAAGAATTGATATATACCGGAAAAGTAGGGACGGGTTTCGATGTTGCAACTCAGAAAAATATGATGAAACTTTTTAAACCGCTTATTACTTCAAAGGCCCCTTTTACGGAGTTGCCTGATATCAATAAGCCATCCCGTTTTCGTCCGGATCCACCTCACGCAACTGTTACATGGTTAAAGCCTCAGTTAGTTTGTGAAATTGCATTTTCTGAAATGACCTCAGATGGTATCATGCGTCATCCTTCTTTTCAAGGAATGCGCATTGATAAAAAGGCAAAGGATGTTATCAGGGAAATAGAGAAGCCAACAAAGAAAATAATAGGGGAGATCGGTAAAAAACAGATGATTACCCCTCAACCCAAAGGCGAAAGAAAAACCCTACTCAATCCAACAGATGATTCACAAGTTCGCTTAATAAACGGACATGAAATGAAATTTGCACATCTGAATAAATTTTATTGGCCAAAGGAAAAAATTACCAAGCGTGATCTGATCAATTATTATTATCAGGCTGCGCCATTCATTTTGCCTTATTTAAAAGACAGACCACAATCAATGCTACGTCATCCGGATGGGATTACAAAATTTAGTTTTTATTACAAAAATATAAAAGGAAAAGCACCTGAGTGGCTCGAAACATTTGATTATCATAGCGAAGGTGATGGAGAAGATAAAGAGTACCTTGTTGCAAAAGATGAAGCCAGTTTATTATACATGGCTTCTATTGGTTGCATCGAGATGAACCCATGGAGTAGTCGCGTACAAAAAGAAGATTATCCGGATTGGTGTATTATTGATCTGGACCCTGGAAATAGCAGCACATTTGAACAGGTGATTGAAACAGCACGTGTAACGAAAGATATCCTGGATGGCATGGGTGTAGTAAGTTATGCAAAAACAAGCGGTTCTACCGGTATCCATATTTATATTCCTTTGGGCGCAAAATACACCTATGAACAATCGAAAGAATTTGCGAGAATTGTGGCAACACTTATAACGAAAGAATTACCGAAGTTTACAACGATTGAACGAATTGTAAAAAAGCGAAGAGGGAAAATGTACATTGATTTTTTACAAAACAGACCGCAAGCTACGGTATCGGCTCCCTATTCTGTACGGCCGAAACCCGGTGCAACAGTTTCGATGCCCTTACATTGGGAAGAAGTGAAGAAAGGTTTAAAAATGACAGACTTCACCATACGCAATGCTATTGATCGTATCAAAAGCGAAGGCGATATTTTTAAGCCCGTATTGGGAAAAGGAGTTAATCTGGAGAAAGTAATTAAACATTTTGAAAAGAGTAAGGCCGCTGATGAATAGGTTGTCAAATTTTTATTCTGGATTAAGCGGCCTGGTGCTGCCAATACCAAAGTACATGTTTCCGGAAGAACATCAGAATTCAAGTCGCCTAACTTATTATGCCACGTTTTTCAACAGTATCGAGATCAACAGCACGTTTTATAAACTCCCCTTACAAAAAACCATTGATAGATGGGCATCTTCTGTCCCAGAAGATTTTAAATTCACATTTAAGCTTTGGCAGGAAATCACACATAAAAAAGGACTTGAGTTTCAAGAATCGGATGTAGAACTATTCTTCAATGCGATTTCACCAGCTGGACATAAAAAGGCATGTGTTCTCATTCAGTTTCCACCGAGTTTAAGTTCAGCGTATATTCAACAACTCAATGAATTATTGCGATGTGTTGCGCAAGTCAATACCAACCACGAATGGAAAATTGCAGTGGAATTCCGGAACAGATCCTGGTATCAGCCGCAAACGTATGATCTCCTGGAGTCATACAATGCGGCTATCGTTATTCAGGACATTCCAAAGTCGATCACTCCACAGATTGATCATTTATCTGATTTTATTTATGTTCGTTTTCATGGGCCAACTGGTAATTATAAGGATAGTTATGCTGAACATTTTTTGGAAGAGTATTCAACCTATTTACAAGAGTGGTTAATGGAAGGCAAAATTGTATACACATATTTTAACAATACCGCAGGAGATGCATTTAACAACCTGGAGAGCCTAAATAAATTTATCATGCGATAAAATCATT
>DASRRA010000392.1:0-2635 GCA_035696085.1 Bacteroidia bacterium
ACGATGTCCGCGAATATTTAGAAGGAAGTGATTTTGATAAGCATTTGGATTTAATTTCGACCGACTATTTCGATGAAAAAAATTATCATTTCCATCCTGCATAAAAACAAGTATATTATTAAATCAATAGGAAATTGGCTAACAAATAAAGAGGTTGTGAGATTAAATTGATCTCAATTTTAATTACTTTTAAGCCGAAGCTCACATTATGGAAAACGGAATTACACCGCAGGAAAACGACATAATCTTTTATACTACCCCGGATGGTGCAGTTCATATTGAAGTTTTTTTTCAAGGTGAAACTTTCTGGTTAAGCCAGAAAAAAATGGCAGATCTATTTGGTGTTGATGTCCGTACCGTCAACGAGCACCTTCAAAACATATTCAATTCCAACGAGTTAGCAAAAGAGGCAACTATCCGGAAAATCCGGATAGTTCAAAAAGAAGGGGGTAGGGATGTTTCTCGGGATGTAGATTTTTATAATTTGGATGCTATTATCGCTGTTGGTTATCGTGTAAACAGCTATCAAGCCACTCAATTTCGCGTATGGGCAACAAAAACGCTTCGTGAGTATATTATTAAGGGATTCGTTTTAGATGACGAAAGATTAAAACAAGGTAAACGCTTTGGTAAAGATTATTTTGATGAATTATTAGAGCGCATCCGTGAAATAAGAGCCAGTGAAAGACGATTTTATCTTAAAATTACAGACATCTATGAACAATGCAGTATTGATTACACCAAAGATTCGACAATAACGCAAACAACGCACTATCTTACTTATTGGCAAGTAACAAGCATATAATTTCCAAACTACATCTCTCTTCTTTTTCTTTCGATCTACTATTTCGTTTCTCTCTCATTCCTAAGCAGTGTGATTCTCATCCTATTATTTGGCATTTAATTAGGTATACTTGAAAATCAAAACTAACTTAAGGCATAAACATTAAACGAAATTTTATGGAAAACTACACGATCAATAACCTTCATCATTACTTTGATTGTACTAGACGTTTATTGTATCTAATAAACAAAAATACACAATCGGAAGGCGAAAAACAGGAGATAAATTTGATCCAAGCGGAGATCAGTAAATTCGAAAAAGAGCGATCAAATTAAAAAAAGCAAACAAGCCTCATCTTATGATGAGGCTTGTTTGCTTTTGCTACATTTATTCTACACCAATTACGCATTTGATTGCACAATGCCACAACTACAAACAAGTAGGATAAAAATTGAATCACTCAGATCAATAACTGTTCAAAGAATCCACCTATCTTTTTTTCTTCATCGATTAAATGAATTTCTAAAATCCAGTGTCTTTCATTTTGTGATTTATCAAAAGCCCTCATATTAACTTTATTTCCAGGATGTATGTAATTGTCCTTTTGCCAGATCTTCAACTTCTCATGCGGAAATTTTCCGATAATATGTCCAGCAATGGATGGATTTAATTTCCAGCCCATTTCCAACGCAATTGTTTTGCAATAGTCGTAAAGTTCTGCCCCGGTAACGCTATCCTGTTTTATATACCAATCCCTTGCTTTCTTCCAGGCATTTTCAACGTCATCCATCAACTTTAATTTTAACGGGTTATTTCCAAGAACATACGTTCTTCCAATGTCGGCTTCAAAATCTTCGAAAATAGGTCCGAAATCGAAAAATAGAATATCATCCGGTTGGATGATCAAGTCTGGGGGATTCTCCTTGTAAGGATACAAGGTGTTTTCGCCTGCCCTTACAATTCGCTTGTGCCAATATTTTCTTACACCATATAAATTTTTGGCCAATTGATGGATTTCTTTACTCAATGTCTTTTCAGATTTTCCGGAGACAATCAAACCACTGCTTTTTATGGTCGTGAATAGATTGACAGCTTTCTCTTCTGCCTCAATCAGCTTATTTAAAATTTGATTCATATGTGTAAAGCTTATTCGATAATATCGCAAAATAGTATCCAATATGCAACTTGATATTATTTTCTAACGGATGGTATGCATTTCGTTAGAGGTGTAACTTTGCTCACAATTCTTTCTTAATTTTAAACTTATGAAACCAACTCCAATAACCGAAGAATGGTTACTATTAAAAGCCATAACAAAAGTAACCGCACGGGAATGGGAAATCCCGATAAACGAAGAAGCGCAGGATGTAATTGTGATTAAAGGTTCGCGGGGCCAGTATGAAGCTTTCCATAAAATTGAAAATGAAATGGTATCCAGGAGATTATTTTTCACGGACGAGGTTGAACAATTGTATAAAACGTTGACCGGAAAAAATCTTTAATACGTATTCATCACAAGCCAATTCATCCTCCACAGGTGAATAAACAATAACTCCATTTTAGCGAAACCCTTATCCAGTAAGGCAATTACAAATTATAAATTATAAGATAGCATTTTGTTAACAACAAATTGCTTTACAAATGATACCGCACCTGGATACTTACATATATTTACTCGTAAATCATCGCAAGTGAAAAATGGAAAACGAAAAATTACATCAGCTTACGCAGGAATTAATAAATCAAATAAATCATTCTACCTACTTGCATGCGCCCAAGCACCAGGAATCAAAAAACATATCATCGTCTGAATGGAACGAAATAATCAACCCATTATTAAAGAAGAAATAT
>DASRRA010000393.1:0-10966 GCA_035696085.1 Bacteroidia bacterium
CAATTCAAACCTAAAAAGGAAGTAAAACTGGATTTTATAACCGGTATTATCTGGATCAAATTTGTTATCAAGAATACAACTTCTGCTCATCATTTTGTAATACATGCTTCGGATGGGCATGTTTCGGGATTTTACTTATACAAACCAACTGCAACGGGATATGAAATGACACCTGGCCGGTTGCATCATCCAGAAGATGGAAGGGAAATATACAATCGTATTCCAGCCTTCTTCCTGGATCTGAATCCGGGAGAAACAAAAACATATTACCTGAAAATATACAGTACCAATGAAGTTGTCAATTTCAATTATTTTATCCAGGAGTATGCTACGTATACGGAGTCTGTACAGGTCGATTACCTTATCATCGGGCTGTACTTTGGTGCATTAGTGCTGATCATAATCATTAATATTTTTTATTTTGTATCCTTAAAAAACAGGCTTTTCCTCGTTTACTGCGCCTATGTTTTAGCTACGCTCCTGGTAACATTAACAGCACATGGATTTGCCTGGTTGCTGATTCCGGATCTGGATACCTCTTATCATATTGCCTATTTTACGTTTCGCTTGTGGCCAGACATTTTTCTTTTCTTTACCATGATGCTGGTTTCGTTAAAGCAGTATTATCCCCGGTATACAAAGGCTTGTTATGGGTTTATCATTTACCACTCTATTGGAATGCCCATCCTTGAATTCATTGATCTTTTTCACATGCGAACGCAGTTAATGGCGCAATGGGAAACAACCAACTGGATAATCGGGTTAGGGTTTATTTTAACAACAGTTGCTCTTTCTTACAAGTACAATAAATACCTGCTTAAGTATTACTTAATCGCCTATGGTGTTTTATTAGTAAGCATGCTTTATTTCTGCTTCTACATTCTTGCAGAATCAAACTGGTTGGTGGTGGAACACGTTTTAAAAATAGGTACGCTTACAGAGATCATTACTTTTTCGTTTGCTGTATCCCGGAATTTTAAAATTACAGAAAGGTCATTAAAAGCAAAAAAGGAGGAAGAACAAAAACTGCATGAAAAAGTAAAACAGCTTGAAATGGACGTTAGAAAGGCGCAGATGAATCCGCATTTCATGTTCAATGCCCTCACCTCTATCGATTATTTTATTTTGAAAAATGATGTCACACAAGCCCGTCATTACCTCAGTAAATTTTCGAAGTTGATGCGTTTGACACTGGATAACTCCAAAAATAATTTCGTGCCTTTGCATGATGAGTTAAATGCATTGACGTTTTATATTGAGCTTGAATTTTTACGATTAAAATCCAGTTGGCATACCTTTGAAATACGAACGAATGAAAAGATTGATCTGGATCAGATTTTTGTGCCGCCTTTAATCCTTCAACCCTTTGTTGAAAATGCGATTTGGCATGGGTTACAGAAGAAAGAGAACTCTGGTAAATTGATTGTTGATATTGATTTCAATGAGGGAGAACTAACCTGCACCATAGAAGATGACGGGGTTGGTATTCAAAAAGAATTAGTGGCGAGTGTCAATCCGCATAAAGCATCCGGTATCACCATTACCAAAGAGCGATTAACACTCATACACAACATTCTTAAAACTACAAATAAACTGAGTATTACAGACAGAAGCATAGACAATATACATGCAACAGGCACGAAAGTAAAATTCAACATGCCCTATATGCTGGAGTATGCTTAATTTACAACGGTCCGGTTGCAAACGTAATGGTAATTGCAAATCGTTTCTCAGGTAGTTGTTCAACTTTATCGATGCACACAAAACTTCTGATTTCTCCTTCCTGAAAATCTAGTTCTTCATTAAAGGCTAAATTTTGATACCCATTTGGCACCTCTTCTTCAATACGATTCATCAATCGATCTGTTCCTTTTGCAATATCAATAGGTGCGTCCAGTTTAGGCAGTAACTCATTAAGCAGAGTAACACTACGCTTATACCAAAAAGCGATATTTGTTGGCTCCGATTGAAAACGACTTGTTTCAAAACGAAAGGTAAGTGCATAATAGTCACAGCCCCAATTTTTGATTGTTATTTTATCCCCATTCTCCAGAGCAATTGCTTCAACTCCTACGTGCTTATTCGATTGTAAGGAAAATGATGTTTTGGTGAAGGCTCCTTTTTTGGTAATGGATTCTGGTGTTCCCCTGCCACAGTTTTCTCCACTTTCAGGTATAGCTGTTTTTTCTGTTATTTCAGTAATTGGTGTTGATGTATTTACAACATCTCTAACTGAGTCTTTAACAGGTATTTCTTCTTTCTTTTTCTCAGCGCTGTTACAGGAGGTTAATGCAATTGCAAAACAAAAAATGATACGTTTCATTTTAAAAAGATTAATTATTTCTTTTATATAGGTGGATCCGCTTCTCCTAACAACACACAATAGATCTCTGTTGCGTATTCATCAAACAATCTGGGATCTTTAAATATTTCGCTCTTCGCTACTTTGGTACACCATTCTAAATATACTTCAAACAATTCTTCTTTTTCATCACTGATGCCAATAAGTTTAAAAATGATATCGCTTAAATGTAAATGATATTCTTGTGAATGCCAACCCAGGGAATTTAAACCATTCATCAAACGGGTATTTGTCAAATGATCTTTAATGAGTGTGATGATAATATCTTTATGCTGCATAAATGGGGACGTTAAAAATGCCTCACAAACATCGGGTTTTTTAAGAAATTAAATCCGAATCGGCTTTGTTTTTTTTCAAGCCGTTGGGAAACAGAATAGTTAGTAGCATAAAAATGAGAACGAAATTAAATTCCACACCGTTTCTTCCACCGCCAACTACAAACCATCCTTCTTTTAAATGGACCATAAAAATGCCAACAACCAGGATAAACAAGTTGGCAATACATACGGGCTTTAAATATTTATTTATCAATAACAAAGGCACTGAGATCAAGTGTGTTAATTTAATTATCCAGGCCAGTAGTAAACCAAATGGTGCAAATCCTGCTTCGTTCAAATATAATTTTCCGAAGTCGTTTACACTTCCATCTAAAATAGTACGTACACTATGCGCTGCGAAAACCACGGAGAGAGCAAACCTTAACAAAAACGTAGGGTGAGTAATGTATTTCATATAATTTTTTAAATTATTTCAAGTAATAATTAAAATTAACAACATTGCTTTCTTCGCCCAGTGTAGCCCTATAGAAATCAATTGCATGTTCATCTTCCACATCTGCCAGTACAAACATTTCTTCTATACCCAATGATTTGCAATGTTCGGATAAATGCGCAATTAATTTTTTACCAATCCCCTGCCGCTGGAACTCTTCCTTTACGGCCACATCATAAATGAATGCAATGGGCTTATCCGAATAATATTGATCCAGCAAATAGGCTGTTAATCCTCCAATGATGCGCTCTTCGCTTTCAGCTACATACACAATAAACCCAGGTTTGGCTAAAAACTGTTGCAAGTGATCACGATTAATTTTTGAAAAATTTTTCATTTCAAAAACAACCTCAAACAATTTGATAAGCTCCGTAAATTTATCAAGTTGATTTCCATCTAATTTTATGAAACGCAGTGTCATGGTTAAGTAACTTACGTATTTATCGGATAAAAAAAAGACCGTTTTTTAAACGATCTTTTAATTTATAATTAAGCTCCATGGTATCCACCACCCAGGCTAGGATATTCAATAATACCCAATTCCGGTGGAATACTAATAACCGGTATAGCCGAATGATTTACAATTTGTTGTGCATAGGATCCCAACAACCTTCCGCTGATATTTTCATCCTGATCTGTCATGATCACAATCAGATCAGCATTTATTGCTTTTGCATATTCCTGCGAAATTTTTGCCTGGTTGGTATCTTTAAAGATTTTAGAAGTTGATTTTAATCCCGCTTTTTGAATGTATTCTTCAATTTGTTCTACTTTCAGTTTGAACTGTTTATCTCCTCCACTTTCATGTAAACCAACAATGTGAATGGTTGCTCCGAACGCTTTTGCCAGTGTGATGGCATGACTCACTTTTTGACGGGAGTGCATAGAATCATCAATTGGTAAAACAATATTTTTAAATCCTACTGTATTCGCATGTTTTTGTACAGATAAAACCGGACAGTTGGATTGTGTAACTACTTTGTAGGTGTTGCTCCCTATAAAAAATTCAACAAAACCTTTTGTTCCATGTGTGCCCATTACGATTAAATCGATGTTATGCTCTTCAGAAACAGCAACGATTTCGGAAAAAATTCTACCATCGGAAGTAATAGCCGTTGATTTTACACCATATTTAGCAAATACATCTGCTGCTACCTGTTCTAATTTTTTCTCGATGATTTGTGTAATTTCAGATGGGTTGGGTACTACCATCTCTGACTGGATAATATTAAATTGTTCCCAGTGCCTTTCTACCACGTGTAGTAAAACCAGTTCCGCTTTAAAAGATTGCGCAAGATGTGCAGCGTGCTCTACAGCAATAAATGCTGTTTCCGAGAAATCGATTGGAATAAGAATTTTTTCTACTTTAAATACTTTCATAATTGTGGGGGTGTTTTTATGTTATTTAATCAGTTAACTCTTCCGATAGTTTTAATTAGGCCTTCACATTCAACTTTTCATGCATCTACTATACAAACCTAATAAAAAACTCGTACTTTTCACAATATCAAAAGCACTAATTACTGGATTACCCCTTAGCTACTATGAACAAACCAATTGCCGAAAGCGAACTTATCCTTAATAGTAACGGAAGCGTTTATCATTTACAGCTTTTACCCGAGCATCTTGGCGAAAACATTATACTTGTTGGGGACCCCGGACGTGTAGAAACGGTCTCCCGCCTTTTTGATACTGTTGATCTAAGGATACATAACAGGGAATTTGTAACGCATGGAGGAACCTATAAAGG
The DNA here is from genome assembly GCA_035696085.1 of Bacteroidia bacterium. Lineage (GTDB taxonomy): Bacteria > Bacteroidota > Bacteroidia > 2-12-FULL-35-15 > 2-12-FULL-35-15 > 2-12-FULL-35-15. The sequence goes on from DASRRA010000393.1 coordinate 4,884, forward strand.
GAGGCGCATACTGGTGATATCGTCAGGAATTGGTACCGACAATATTGACATTGTGCTGAATGAATTAGATGCGGTAGCAAACATCGACTTAAAAACACGACTCATCAAAGAAAAACACAAGGCTTTAAACATTGTACGGCTAGGTACTTCAGGTGCATTACAAGCCGACATTCCGGTTAACAGTTTTGTTCTATCTGAGTATGCCATTGGCTTTGATGGCTTATTGAATTACTATCAGGCTTTACCAAGCATCAATGAAAATGCACTATCGGAAGCATTTAAAAAGCAAACTAATTGGAGTGATCACCTTCCCTACCCTTATTGCATAAAAGGAAGTGACGTACTCATTCAAAAATTGGAGGATCGTTGCATGAAAGGCATCACCGCCACTGCTCCCGGGTTTTATGCGCCTCAGGGAAGAAAGTTGAGATTGGACCCCTGGGTGGTTGATTTTAATCAACAATTAAAGAATTTTACTTACGGTGAAAAACGTATTTTTAATTTTGAAATGGAAACCTCCGCACTATATGGGTTGGGCAAGCTACTTGGCCACCAAACCTGCACCATTTGTGTAGTTATCGCCAACCGGGAAACAAAAAAATTCAGTAGTAATTATGCCCCACATATGCAGCAATTGATTGAATTTGTATTGGAGAGATTAACAAGCTGAGGTTGAAATCTTATTAAAAGTATCCTTGAATAGTCGGTATTTACAACTTATTTTTGTTCATATAAGGATGGATCGACATGGACAAAAAGGAAATAAAAGCACTTATCAGTTTGCTGGATGACCCTGATGAAGGGGTGTTCAAGCACGTGAGCAATAAGTTTTTATCTCTTGGGCAGGATATAATACCGGTGCTGGAGGATGCTTGGGAACATTCATTTGATACATTAATACAAAACCGTATTGAGAATATCATTCATCAAATACAGTTTGATATTATCAAAGCGGATCTAAAGAAGTGGTCGCATCCCGACCGGCAGAATTTACTGGAAGGTGCGTTGTTGATAGCTCGTTATCAATATCCGGATATTGAAGCCTCCAAAATAAAAAAGCAAATTAATCAAATTCGCCACGATGTATGGTTGGAGTTAAATGATAATTTAACCGGGCTGGAGAAAGTAAAAATCATCAACCATATTTTATTTGATGTGCATAATTTCAGCGGAAACACAACGAATTACCACGCTCCGCAAAACTCTTACATCAACAATGTAATGGAAAGTAAAAAGGGCAATCCGTTGTTGCTCTCTATCATATACACAATCATTGCACAAAGCCTGGACATCCCTATTTACGGGGTAAACCTGCCAGAACATTTTATTCTAAGTTACATGGATGTCGAACACATGGGTGTGCCCACACCTGAAGGAAGTGAAGGTAGTAATGTTTTATTTTATATCAACCCATTCAGCAAAGGAGCTGTATTTGGCGCAAAGGAGATTGACGCATTTTTAAAGCAACTCAACTTAGCACCACAAGCTATTTTTTATGAGCCTTGCTCCAACCTGGAGATCATCAAGCGGTTAATGCGCAATCTGATTGCTTCTTACGAAAAATTAGGATACCCGGATAAGAGTGATGAGTTGAGGGAGCTGCTGGAAAGTTTGAGTTAGTTCACACAGGCCCGCGCTTACCTCTCCCCCTGCCCCTCTCCTTGAAAAAAGAAGAGGGGTGACTGTTATTTTATTGAGTCACATTTTAGTAGTCAATATCACAATAGCAATTTTATCCTCTTTCCAAACTGAAAAGGGATTTTGAAAATATTCAGAAAAATTTGTGTTGAATTTTATTTCTTAGTCACCCCTATCCTTTTTCCAAGGAGAGGGGCAAAGGGTGGGGTTACGCCTCTATCTCCTCATTCACCACACCCATTGAACAGAATTTATCAATTCGTTCGCTGATGCGTTTCTGAGGATTAATACCTTCCAGTTCTTTTAGTCTTTTTACAATTTCTTTTTTTACGGTTGTAAAAATTTCTTCATGGTTTACATGCGCACCACCTAGTGGTTCAGGAATAATTCCATCAATTAATTTATTCCCTAACATGTCTGTTGCTGTGAGCTTCAATGCACTCGCCGCTTTTTCTTTAAAATTCCATGTTCTCCATAAAATAGCAGAACAGTTCTCCGGAGAGATAACCGAATACCAGGAGTTTTCCAACATCAATACACGATCACCGATACCAATTCCCAACGCCCCACCAGAAGCACCTTCACCAATGATGATACAGATGACAGGAACTTTTAGTTGCGTCATTTCCATCAGGTTGCGCGCAATAGCTTCTCCTTGTCCGCGCTCTTCCGCTTCCAACCCCGGATAAGCACCTGGTGTATCAATAAACGTTACGATTGGTTTATTAAATTTTTCGGCAAGTTTCATTAAGCGTAATGCTTTGCGGTACCCTTCCGGGTTGGCCATACCAAAATTACGGATCTGGCGCATCTTGGTGTTAATTCCTTTTTGCTGACCAATAAACATCACTGTCTTTCCATCAATACTTCCAAACCCGCCCACCATTGCTTTGTCATCTTTTACGGTACGGTCGCCATGCAATTCAACAAATGTATTATCCGTAACCGAATTGATATAGGCCAATGTATACGGGCGATCCGGGTGGCGGGAAACCTGAACACGCTGCCAGGGAGTAAGATTACTGTATAATTCAATGCGTGTTTGTTTTATTTTTTCTTCAATGTCACCGGCAGTTTTTGAAACATCAACTCCACTTTTATCGGCAACCTGTTTCACCTTTTCCAATTGTTCGTACAACTCGGCAATTGGTTTTTCAAAATCCAGATAATTCATTCTTTTTTGGTTTTAGAATACGAAACTACAAAAATATACTGAATGTGGGTTTTTGAATCTTTACAATTAATTAATCTGTTGATAACCTGACAGGTATTATTCGCCGAAGGTACGAAGGTGGGTTTAAATAGTTTTATTTATAGACTGAAATCTGGATGATTGACAAGTTCAAAATAATTTGAAGCGAAAGGCCGGTGCTTTCTATTTCTGATAGTCCCGCTTTCCGCTTCAAGCTGCCGACTTCTGCTCTCTCCTTGTAATTTTATTTTCTACAGCGGCAGGCTTTCCGCTACAATCGGGGCTAGGAAATTAGTAAGTCGAAATTCATTTTAAACCTGACACGTTCACTTCAATAAAGATTCTCAAAAACAATTAAATAATTACTTATTCATAAACACAAACCTGCCAGATTGTTTATAGCGGCTAACTTGACTCCTAGCCCCGATTGCAGCGGAAAGCTTTGACGGAGCTCCAGCCTACGCCGAGGCTTCGGCGGGTGCAGAGCGAAGGCAAACTTGCAGCGAAAAGCGGGAAGAAAGGAAATAGAAAGCACTGGCGTACCGCTCCAAAAAAAGTTTAAGTGTGATACGATTATTCTAAACTAAAAGGCTCTATTCATAAAGTCGATCGCAGAATAATAAATGAATTGCAAATCATTCCTTCAAACCCGCCTTCGTAACTTTGGCGGATAATATCTGTTAGGTTTCTAGCGTTTAAAGATCGTTTCCCAGACTTTTACATTCTCCCGATCATCCGTTATTTCCAGTTTGAATTGATGTGTACCAGGTTGAATGGAATCATCGAATGTATAAAACACCAAATCACTTTTTTGATCGTATTCACATAGCACCCAATGTCCGTCAATGGTTGCGCGGTACTTTTTTATCCCCGATAAATTATCCGTGACTTTAAATTTCAGTTTTTGTACGGCGCTAAAATTGGGAATGGATTTATCTTTTGGAAGCAGGAATAATGGTTTTATTTTAGGAGCCTGTGTATCCATTGTAACGGCGAACTTTCCCAGGTGTTTAACTTCTGTAAAAACAAAATCAGTTAAAAAAGTTCCACCTTCATACGCTAGTTTGTTATCTTTTTCAATAGAAACAATGCAAAGCTTTTTATACAAATCAGGTGGTATGCCTTGCACATACATTTTCAAAATCATTGCTTTTTGCAAAACGACGGATTCATCTTCTATTGCATAAATGTTGGAATAAAAGCCACGATTAGTTGGATAGGACATTTTATAGGTTACAGGCTGATCATCGTATAATGTAAAAGGCGGAAAGAAGGCCTGAAACTCCGCCTCACCAATTTCATTGTCTGCATCACACTTCCATATACGCGGGCGACCGGTTGTATCGGGAACAGGCATTTTGGATGCAGCTGTGCTTTTTACTTTTAGTGCCAGCTCTGTTTGATTGCCCACGTAATCTTTTATTATGAAGGTGATCCAATGCTCCTTATCATCATTAAAATTAACTATTCCACGATTGACTACACCTTTATAAATTTCCAGGGGGTTATTTTTTGTTAGAAAACAGCGTTGAATGGTTTGATGCGTGCGCTGTTTCTCTGCATAATCGATGTGTGCATTTACATAGCGGGCATTATCAAATGAGAACGTTTCCATTTCATAATAATAGATGCGCTTTCCTCCGGATAATAGTTCAATGGAAAATACATTGTTGGTTCCGGAACCTTCATTTTCCTTGTCGTAACAATTAATTCCAAAACCGATATCCCCATTAACGGTGATGCTATCAGCAGCCGGAATCACATAACTTCCATTGATGCGTTTGGGATAGATTTTTTTTAATCTGTTCTTATCATTGACACTAGCCGCCTCATTCATGGGATAAACGACGATGTTGACGATGGTAGGTTTGATATCATCCTTTACCTGGTAGCCGAAGTAATAGGGATTGACGGGCATTTCCGTAATCTCGTTACGAATTTCAAAATGCAGGTGTGGTGATTGTGAGCTACCAGTGTTGCCTGAAAACCCAATCAAATCCCCCTTTTTAACTGGTAACAGATCCGCAGCAAGCATCGTATCCAGTTCAAAGGATTGCAACGCTTCTTGCAAGGCACGTGTTTTTGTTTGTATGACCGGTACAAACTCCCGTAGGTGGCCATACACAGAAACATAACCATTAGGATGCGTTATATACAAAGCCTTTCCATATCCTACAGAACTGATTTTAATGCGTGAAACATAACCATCGGCCACAGCCAAAACAGGTTGTCCTTCTTTATTTCCGGTACGAATATCAAAGCCTGCATGAAAGTGGTTGGGGCGGATTTCTCCAAAATTACCGGCTAATGTCAGGGGGATTTGCAAAGGGGAACCAAAGTAATCCCTGGGGTAATTGACTTGTGCAGCACCATCTGTAGCAAGTCCTAACAACAGGGCAAAAAAGAGGTATTTAAGCATGAAGCAAAGGTATAAAAAGCTATTGGAAGAATTATTTTGTTAATTTCATAGGGAATGCTATATTTGTAACACTTGTTAATTTTTTATTAGCTGATTATGAACGACTTAACACATACAATCACCGACCTAAAAACGAAAATTGAAAAATTAGTGACTTTACATGGTCAATTAAAAGTGGATAATGAGCAATTAACTACAGCGAAGATAGCCTTGGAAAAGACGGTTGACGAGCAGAAAGCACTTATTGAATCATTACAAACGAATAACAAACAGCTTATCGAAAGTAAACAAGACGAACAGAATAAGATAATTACAGATACAAAATCAAAGATTAATGAGTTGGTGCAGGAAATAGACAGTTGCATTGCACTTTTGAAATAGAGCAGCTGGTTATGAGCGGTTTTAGTAGTACCCAAGAAAATGATTTGTTAGGACCAGTAAAAAACTCTCAATCAACTATAATGGCTGATGTATCCTTAAAAATTTCGATTGCAGGCCGGGCCTACCCGCTTACTATTAAGCAGGAAGATGAACAAGCCGTGCTGCTTGCAGCCAAAATGATCAATGAGAAAGTGAAGGAATTTGAGCTCAATTATTCGGTGCGTGACAAACAGGATTTACTTGCCATGACAGCACTAAATTTACTTGCAGCTCAACAAAATGCTCCTAAAAAATCACCGGAATTGGAAAAAGAACTAAACCAACTTGATTTGTTTGTCTCTGATTATCTTCAAAAAGAAAACAACAACCCGCAGGAATAATGCAGTTGTTAACAATGCACTGTAAACAAATCTCCCCACTTGTATTGCAGTTAAGACAGATAAAAGGCTATTT
>DASRRA010000394.1:0-7080 GCA_035696085.1 Bacteroidia bacterium
CCGCAATATATTTACTTTCTACTCAGAAGAATGATTACAAATATTGTGTATCTTTAAATGTTTATTTAACGATTGCTAAACTAACCACAGCTCATGTTGAGAGTCCAAATTCAATTTTTTGCATTGTTGCTCTTGCTTACAACCTTTTCTTTTGCTCAGGTGCCCAAAACTGTTCCTGCAAAAAGGGAAGGTTCCGGGGTTGCCAGGGGTACATTGGCTGCGGATATGGATTGTACGGTAAGGCTCAATGGATCGCCTAAATTATTGAATTTAAAAGCATACACACCTCTTGTTGTTAACCTGAAAACCGGGGATAATAATGTAGAAGCCACTTCTACAGATAAGAAATCAAATGTAAAAAAAACAATTAAAGGAGTAGCCGGTGATACAACATTGGTTGAAATTTCTTTTTTTGATGATAGTCGTTTTTTAGAGTATGTGAAGCAAGGCAACATGCCAATGATAGAAACAGCTATCAAAAAAAATCCGGATTTGATTACTAACAAAGGCGGATCGCTGGTTACAACTCCACTTGAAATTGCGATCATCAATTCTCAGCCAGAGGTAGTGACTTATTTCTTAGATAAAGGTGCGAGCTTTACCAAACCTCAGAAAATTTATCCCTTGCACAAGTCGATCATGTTTGCTTCTCCTGTAAAATCCATCAAAAGGAGGAAACCGGCAGCAGATAGTGTGCTGGTTGAATTGTTTTTGAGTAAGGGCTGCGATATCGATGAAAAAGATGAGGTGGGAAACACGCCTCTCCATTGTGCGGCGCAATATGGAAAGGCTGATTTGGTAGCCATATTGGTGGAAAGAGGGGCTGATATAAACGCGAAAAATACATTTGGGGATACACCCCTGAAACTCGCTGAAAACAAAGGATATGTTACAATTATTGATTATTTGAAATCAAAAGGCGCTCTGGAAAAATAAGCGCCTTTTTTATTGTTCAACATTTTGAGAATTATTAAATTTGCGGTGAAACTCAAAACTTTAGTGAGAATTCATAAATTTAACCCCCAAATAATAACTAATTAACCTTTTCTGGATAAAACCGGAAACAAATTTTTTTACTATGGCCTTCGATATTGAGATGATTAAGGAACTTTACAATAAGTTACCTGAAAAAGTGAATAATGCTAGAAAATTATTGGGACGCCCGCTTACGCTGACGGAAAAAGTTTTATATGCACATTTACATGCAGATCAAAAAAGTGAAAACTTTCAACGTGGTAAATCCTATGTTGATTTTGCACCGGATCGTGTTGCCATGCAAGATGCAACAGCGCAAATGGCTCTTCTTCAATTTATGCAGGCCGGGCGACCAAAAGTTGCAGTTCCGTCTACTGTTCACTGTGATCACTTGATTACAGCTAAAGTAGGTGCAAAAGATGACCTTGCAAAAGCAAATGCAGAAAGTAAGGAAGTATTCGGTTTTCTTTCTTCTGTGTCTAATAAATATGGTATTGGTTTCTGGAAACCAGGTGCAGGTATTATTCACCAGGTTGTTTTAGAAAATTATGCATTCCCTGGAGGAATGATGATAGGAACAGATTCACACACGGTAAACGCTGGTGGTTTAGGAATGATTGCCATTGGAGTTGGTGGAGCTGATGCGTGTGATGTAATGGCAGGTTTAGCATGGGAGCTTAAATTTCCAAAACTGATCGGTATCAAATTAACCGGAAAATTAAATGGCTGGACAGCACCAAAAGATATTATTTTAAAAGTGGCTGGTATCTTAACTGTAAAAGGTGGAACAGGTGCTATTGTGGAATACTTTGGTGAAGGTGCAAAATCACTTAGTTGTACTGGAAAAGGAACTATCTGTAACATGGGTGCAGAGATTGGAGCAACAACTTCTACATTCGGTTACGATGAATCCATGGAGCGTTATTTAAAAGCAACCGGTCGTGCAGATGTAGCGCAATATGCAAGTAAAGTAAAAGAGCATTTAACAGCTGACCCGGAAGTATATGCGGATCCTGAAAAATATTTTGATCAATTAATTGAAATTAACCTTTCTGAATTGGAACCACATGTTAATGGTCCATTCACGCCAGATTTGGCAACTCCTATTTCTAAATTAAAAGAAGAGTCTTTGAAAAACGGATGGCCAACAACTATTTCTGTTGGTTTATTGGGTTCTTGTACGAACTCTTCCTACGAAGATATTTCACGTGCCGTAAGTTTGGCAAAACAGGTTTCTACAAAAAATCTGAAAGCAAAATCAGAATACATGATCAATCCGGGATCGGAACAAATTCGTTTCACGATTCAACGCGATGGATTCTTAGATGTGTTTGATAAAATTGGTGCGAAAGTATTTACAAACGCATGTGGTCCTTGCATTGGAATGTGGGATCGTATGGGTGCTGAGAAGCAAGAAAAAAATACCATCATTCATTCCTTCAACAGAAACTTTGCAAAACGTGCGGATGGAAATCCAAACACGTATGCATTTGTTGCATCACCGGAAATTGTAACGGCAATGGCAATTGCAGGTGATTTAACATTCAACCCGTTGACAGATTATTTAATAAATGAAAAAGGCGAAAAAGTAAAATTAGATCCGCCAAGTGGAGATGAGCTTCCTGTAAAGGGTTTTGCGGTGGATGATCCAGGTTATGTAGAGCCTGCAAAAGATGGTAGCAAAGTACAAGTAGATGTATCACCTACGTCTGACCGTTTACAATTATTAGCGCCATTCACACCCTGGGAAGGTGTTGATTTGAAAGGATTAAAATTGCTGATCAAAGCAAAAGGAAAATGTACTACTGACCATATTTCTATGGCTGGTCCGTGGTTGAAATACCGTGGTCACCTGGATAATATTTCCAACAACATGTTGATCGGAGCGGTGAACTATTTCAATGAAAAAACCGACTCGATTAAAAATCAATTAACCGGTAAATATGAAGGTGTACCTGTTGTTCAACGCCAGTACAAAGCAAAAAATATAGGGTCCATTGTAGTAGGTGATGAAAACTATGGTGAAGGTTCATCTCGTGAGCACGCAGCGATGGAGCCTCGTTTCCTTGGTGTAAGAGCAGTATTGGTGAAATCGTTTGCACGTATTCACGAAACAAATTTGAAAAAACAAGGAATGTTGGCATTGACATTTGCAGATAAAGCAGATTATGATAAAATCAAAGAAGATGATACAATTGATATTCTTGGATTGATCACATTTGCACCCAATGTTCCACTTGATATCGTGTTGAACCATACAGATGGAAGCAAAGAGGAAATCAAAGCAAATCATACCTACAATCAGCAACAAATTGAATGGTTCAAAGCTGGTGCAGCATTGAACATCATTCGTGCGAATGTAAAAGCGTAACAAAAATTTAAAATGAGTGTGGAGAGTGAGTGTGTAAGCATTTATTCTTCACACTTGTTTTTTTTAAACACTCTTATTATTTTTCCAGTGAAAGCATACAATCCCAGGCATTGGTTCAAATTGATTTTTAATTTTCACAAAAGTGATAGTATTCGGCTATTGATTCCTGCAATTGTCGGGTTGGGTTTATTTTCCGCTTGTATCTCCTATTTACAGGTAGAAGGGTATGTACATCTACGAAATACAATGGTGATGCACTCCTTGTTAGGTTTTGTTATCTCATTGTTGCTTGTATTCAGAACAAATACGGCTTATGATCGATGGTGGGAGGGTAGAAGGTTGTGGGGGGATTTGGTAAACAACAGTCGTAACCTGATGCTGAAAATAGCTGCATTTTTGCCAGAAAAAGAAAAAGAAAGAAAAAAAATGTTTGGGGTTCTTATATCAAATTTTGCTTTTGCTTTAAAAGAGCATCTAAGGGGAGGATATAAAGAAGAAGAATTACAAGAACATACGCATTTACGATTTAGCGAGTTAAAAACTGCGAAACATATTCCCAATCGTATCAGTTTGCAGTTATTTAAAGAGGCAGATCGATTGGTTAAAGATGGACTCATTACAGAGGAAAGATTTTTAAGTATTTCAGATGAATTACGTTCATTTATTAATATTACCGGTGGTTGTGAACGTATCAGAAAAACACCCATACCCTATTCATACAGTTCTTTTATAAAACGTGTTATCCTTTTGTATGTTATAACATTGCCGCTTGGATTGACTGCCGACTTGAAATGGGCTTCTATCCCCATTGTACTGTTTATATTTTATGCATTTGCGGGATTGGAACTCATTGCCGAAGAAATTGAAGATCCGTTCGGGTTAGAGCGAAATGATTTACCGATAGACGATTTGGCACAAACCATTAAAAGGAACATAGCAGAGATTAACGACTTTTGTTAAGAAGTCTTAAAGCGCCATCAATCCTTCGATCCCGGCCATCTCTTTGTATTTGTCAATAATTGCTTCGGCATTTAGCATCACTTCTTTTACTGTAATACTGATGTATTTGCCGTTACTGCTTTGGTTTTGGGTAATAACAGCTTCATCTGAAAATTTAGATTCAACCAGTGCTATTTTTCTGTTTTCTGCAGGCACAATGAATTTAAACATATATACCATTGGCCAGCTTTCCTGTAGATTCAGTTGTTCGCGTAATTTATCAAACTGTTTATCGTCCTTCATGCTACAAAGGTAAGTTTTATCTATTTTGTTTCTTACTTTTACGGGTAAATAAATCGGATGAACACATTTAAAATAAAGGGAGAATTTATTCAACTCAACCAATTGATAAAAGCGATGGGCTGGACGGAAAACGGAGCTGCTGCAAATAGTTTGATTGATGCGGGACAGGTAAAAGTAAATGGCAACGTAGAGTACAGGAAGCGTAATAAACTCGTTCCGGGAGATAAAATCAATTTCAAAAACGAGCAGGTAACGATTGAATAAAAGATTACCCGTGGTATACACGGGATGCGGCGATTAAGCCGGATTCATTTATTTCCAGCAGTTCTGCTACAAATATATCTTCTTCGCCGGATACTTTTCGTGTATATTCCATGAATACACGGTCTTCATCAGCTGTCAATGTTTTTACTTCATAATGCAGTGTTGGTAACCGGTCAAAAGCATCAGCCCACCAGTTGCGTAGTTGTGCTTTCCCCTGAACAAGGCCATTGGTATGTGGGTGACGCAGTTTCAATTTAGGACTGTAATGCCTGGCATCTTCATCGTACAATTTTAATAATTTCTCCAAATCGTGTTCATTAAAGGCTTCAAACCAGTTATGAGCAATTGCCCTATTTTGCTGAGGATTCATATGTTCAAATTTTGTCAAAAATAGTTGAAAAACTGTAGATAAAAATGTATTTATCTTAAAAATTAAGCCATTGGAATTGACTACTTTTATGGCTTATTAAAAAAAATGATATGGCATTAAAAAATGATTTGATATTGCGAGCTGCAAGAGGGGAGAAAACAGAACGTACACCTGTATGGATGATGCGTCAGGCTGGGCGTATATTACCTGAGTACCGAGAAGTTCGTGCAAAGATGGGAGGATTTAAAGAGTTGGTGGAAACACCCGAGTTTGCATGTGAAGTGACCATTCAACCGGTGGATATTTTAGGAGTGGATGCAGCCATCATTTTTTCAGATATTCTTGTTATTCCGGAAGCTATGGGATTGCCTTATCAAATGGTAGAAGCAAAAGGTCCCTGGTTTGAAAAAACAGTGCGTAACGCTGCAGATATTCAACAATTGAAGATTGCACAGGGAGAAGATTTGCACTATGTGCTGGATGCAATTAAATTAACCAAGAAGGAATTGAATGATCGTGTTCCATTGATTGGTTTCGCAGGTGCACCCTGGACCATCTTTGCTTACATGATAGAAGGCAGCGGCAGTAAAACATTTTCAAAAGCAAAAAAGTTTTTATATACCCAACCCAAAGAAGCGCATGAGTTGCTGCAAAAAATCACCAGCAGTACCATTAATTATTTAAAAGCGCAGGTGGCTGCAGGAGCGGACATGTTGCAGCTATTTGACAGTTGGGCAGGCGTATTATCGCCAGAGCAATACACGGAGTTTTCGTTGAAATACATTGCACAAATATGTGATGCGGTGAAAGAGGTGCCTTTTACGGTGTTTGCCAAAGATGCTTTTTTTGCACGCAAACAAATGGGTCAGTTAAATTGCAATACGATTGGGCTCGACTGGACCATGGATATTGCTGAATCAAGAGCATTGATTGGAGCAAACAAAACATTGCAAGGTAACATGGATCCGTGTTTATTGTATGCAGATGTTACAACGATAAAAAAGGAGACAGAAAAAATGTTGAGGGCATTCGGTCCAACACGCCATATTGCCAACCTTGGACATGGCTTGTATCCGGATCTTCAGAAAGATAACGTAAAATGTTTTGTGGATACGATTAAAGAATTTAGATTTTAGTTTTTCAAAAAATAAAACGCCGGATTACTGATTGTTTCACAAAATCATTCTTGAATGAGCTTAACGAAAATCAATAAAAAAGTAATTAATGCTTGGGCCATGTATGACATGGCTAATTCTGTGTATAATCTGGTTATTACAGCCACACTATTTCCGATTTATTACAATGCGGTTACAGCAACGAAAGATGCAGTTACCGGAAAAGTAGTTACGAATGTCGTTTCGTTTCTCGGATTGGAAATTAAAAATACAACACTTTACGATTTTGCAATTGCATTTGCATTTTTGGTAGTTGCTTTTCTCTCTCCTTTATTATCTGGCATCGCCGATTATGGAGGAAGTAAGAAACGCTTCCTAAAGTTTTTTTGCTACCTGGGAGCTTCTTCTTGTGCAGCTATGTATTTTTTTGTGAGAGGTGAATTGTATCTGGGAGTGAGTTTGGCAGTACTTGCGTGCATTGGGTTTGCGGGGAGTTTGGTGTTTTACAATTCCTATTTACCGGAAATTGCTCCACCACGGTTGCAGGATAAGGTAAGCGCAAAGGGATTTGCATTGGGCTATGTAGGTAGTTCGGTGTTGCTAATTGTCAATCTCATAATGGTATTGACGGCAAAGAGCGATGCAGCAAAAGGTGAAGCGATGCGTATATCGTTTGTGTTGGTTGGTTTATGGTGGGCAGGATTTGCTCAAATAACATTTTATCATCTGCCTAAAGTAGATGT
>DASRRA010000395.1:0-6706 GCA_035696085.1 Bacteroidia bacterium
TTAAAATACTTTTTATATTTGCAACCTTGCATGTTAAAGATGGGGGCGGATGAAAAAGAATTTAAAAGAGGTTATAATTGGTTATATTTTAAAAACGAGAGTCGCTTTCCAGGGTGTAATCAGAGCCAAATTCTACCACTAACCAGAAAATTCTACCTGTTACGATTCAAATTCTACCACTTAATAAATGCGATCCTATTATAATAATATAATATAGAAATTCGGGGTTCTTAGAATGTTGATAACTAAAGATTAAGTTTTACACAAATTTTTAATTTGAATTGAGATTTATCTATATTTGGGATCCTCAAAAAAGAGTAACGATTGTACACAATTAAAACTAAATAATTAAACCAAAAAATCGGAGTAATATGAGTAATCAAAAAACAAAAGCAAGCGGATTTAATTTCATGTCTGCGTTTATAGCCATCGTGATCGCGGTTGTAATAGGGGAGCTAATTTATTATCTAGTGTTAGGAGACGCATCTCACTTTGATGCAGAGGGACATCCTAAAAACGGTAACTTTTTAGGAACAATGTATAAAGGAGGATTTGTCGTACCTCTTTTGTTATCCATCTTGATTACAATTATTATCTTTTCAATTGAGCGTTTAATCACGATCGCAAAAGCAAAAGGAAAAGGAAATACAACTGATTTCGTTGTAAAAATCAAAGCATTAATTGCTGCAAAACAATATGATGAAGCAATTGCTGCATGTGATAAACAACAAGGTTCTTTGGCAAATGTTGTTCGTGCTGGTGTTGAAAAATTAAAACACATTAACAACGATAACTCTTTAGATAAAGAATCAAAAGAAGCAGCAATTCAAAAAGAAATCGAAGAAGCAACTTCATTGGAATTACCAATGTTATCGAAGAACTTAGTAATTATCTCTACTTGTGCTACCATCGCTACATTAGGTGGATTGATCGGAACGGTAATGGGGATGATTCGTTCATTTGCCGCTCTTGCTAACGCTGGTGCACCTGATACAACAGCACTTGCAACAGGTATCTCTGAGGCACTTATCAATACCTTGGTTGGTATCCTTTCTTCTGTAATTGGAATTATCATGTACAACTATTTTTCTACACGTGTAGATTCAATTACATACAGCATGGATGAAGCAGGTTACAGCATCATTCAATCTGTACACGCAAAATAAGAAGCAACGAAAAATTTCATACAAATAATATAAAATAGATATGCCAAAAATAAAGATGCCAAGAGCGAATCCATCGCTTGATATGACTCCAATGGTAGATTTAGCTTTCCTTTTGGTAACGTTCTTTATGCTTACTGCATCTGTAAGGGTTTCTGAGCCTGTTGTAATTGATTCACCATCTTCAACCGCAGATAAATTGTTACCAGACAATGTGATCATGGTAACTGTTGATAACAAAGGAAAAGCATACTTCAACATCAACAATGCTGAAGTGCGCATCAAGACGCTGGAGAAAATGGGGCAACAGTATAAGATTACATTTACGGATCAGGAAAAGAAACGCTTTGGTGGGATGACGAGTTTCGGCGTGCCTATGGCAACCCTGAAAAAATACATCGACATGGAAGATCCGGAGCGCATCAAATCAAAATCTCCTGGTATTCCATTGGATTCTTTACACAATGAGTTAGGCGACTGGATCAATTTTGGTCGTATAGAGGCGGCACGTCAGGCAAAAACACAAAAAGATAAAGCAGAAAGTTTAGGCCGTACATTCAAATATGAACCTTTACGTTTTGCAATCAAAGCCGACGGTCAAGCCAATTACATTGCGGTGAAAGACGTAATCAAAGTATTTACAGATAGAGATATTTACCGATTTAATTTAATCACCAACCTGGAAGATGGTGGTGCTGAAAAAAAATAAAATAAGATGGCAGAAGTAAACACCGGTGATGGTGGCGGCGGTCATGGTAAACATGAAAAGAAGCGCGCAAAGAAATCATCCACACGAATAGATATGACGCCTATGGTTGACTTGGCGTTCCTGCTCCTTACGTTTTTCGTATTGACCTCAACGTTCAATAAACCAAAAACAATGGAGATCAATTTCCCGGCAAAGAAACCAGAAAATCAAAAAGATCAACTCGTTAATAATGCTTTAACGTTTATTTTGACAAAAGAAGGAGCTGGAGAAAAAGAGGATGGATTATATTATTACTATGGGCAATTTTATGCTCCTAATAATCCGCAAGGGAAACCAGTTACTACATTTGAGAGAACTAATTTTTCAAAGGATGGGTTACATAAAATCCTATTGGATAGAAATAAACCGACAATTGATAAGATCAATGAACTGGAAGGTAAATATAAAAGGAGAGAAATAGCTGATACGACTTACAAAAGATTAGCTATTGCTGCAAAAGGTGATGTCAAAGCATTAACTGTTCTTATTAAAGCCGATGATAAAGCGGTTTATAAAAATGTAATTGATGCAATTGATGAATTGAATATTTGTAATGTTGGTAAATATGCAATTGTAGATATGTCTCAACCTGAGTTAGATATCTTAAACACAATAAAGAAAAAATAAAATGGCAGAATCAATTTTTAACCGATGGAACAATGTGGTCGCAGAAGGCCGTAATGAATTGGTCTTTGCCGATCGCAATAAGTTATACGGTGCCTATGAACTAAGAAGGAGATACAAACGCAATGTTGCGCTTTCCTTAGCCATTACAACATTGACACTGGCTGCGCTCGTAAGTGTTCCGTATATCTTGGATTACCTAAACAGGCAAAAGGAAGAAGAAGTTGTTGCAGTGGATATTACGCCAACTGATTTAACAGCTCCTCCTCCAATAGACGAAACGGAACCACCACCGCCACCACCACCACCGCCACCGGTGATGGAGACTGTGAAATTTACCCCTCCTGTTGTAACAGATGAAGAAGTGGTAGAAGATCCACCACCTGTACAAACAGAAGAAACCCCACAAATCAGTACCGTTACACAAGAAGGTAGTGGAGAAGAAGAAATTGTTATTCCTGAGAACACAGGCGGCGGTGTCGTTGAGTCTGCTCCGGAGCAAATTTTTACCGTTGTTGAACAACCTGCGACATTCCCTGGTGGAGAAGCAGCGATGCAAAAATGGATTGCTAACCGTATTGACCAAAAAGGATATCCTCCGCAAGAAAAAGAAGCGGGAATTTCTGGGACATGTTATGTAACATTTGTAGTTGAAAAAGATGGTAGCATCACCGATATTAAGTTATTGAGAGGTGTTTCCGGCGGACCAGGTTATAACAAACTGGCGCAGGAAGTCGTAAAAGAAATGCCAGCCTGGAAGCCAGGTAAACAAAACGGACATGAGGTACGTGTACAGTTTAACTTACCAATTCGATTTGTATTAAAATAGTACAGTGCTCTTTAACAGTAATCCTACAGTGAATAAAATACGCTATTATTCAACCTTTGTAATGGTAGCCATTTATTTAGCTCTGGGATTACTGTTTTTATTTACAGACATCAGGATTGATACATTTCCTGCTTATCGAAAAGAAATCGGAATCGTGATGCTCGTATATGCTGGGATTCGGACGTACACTACCGTAAGAAAAATAAAAGCACAAGGAAATGACCGGGATTAAAATACAATATGGCTGGAATAAATTACGTCTTTATTTTAGCTACTTCCTCCTGGCTTTTTACCTCCTTATAGGCGGCCTGTTTTTATTTACAAAACAATGGGCAGATCTTCTTCCAAAAGGCCGGTTTATTACAGGTATAATATTAACTTTGTTTGGAATTCTCAGGTTTTATGTTGCCTATCGAAGATATGAAACAAAGAAAGTGAAAATTCAAAAGAAGAAAATTCTAAGGGAGCGTGTAGAAATTTAAAAAAATTAAATCTCATGAACATACGATCTTTTCTTGCAAACGTAAATGGCGCTAAATACATCATTTGGCTAACCTTGCCTTTTCTTTTTTCCTGTCATACAAATACAGTAGAAGAAAAGTATACCGATACGCCTACTTCCGGAGACGTGAATATCGTTGTGGATGAATCCTTTCAACAACTGTTCGATACACAAATCTATACGTTTCAGGCCTTCAATCCGGAAGCCCGGATACATGCGAAGTATCTTTCTGAAACAGAAGCACTCAAACAATTAATCGAGGATTCCTGCAAAATCATTGTGATGTGCAGAGATCTGACAGCTGCTGAAAAAAGTAATTTTGAAAAAGCAAACCTGTTTCCTACCTCTACTAAAATATCAGAAGATGCGATCGCTATCGTTGTAAACCCTGAAAACACAGATAGTACATTAACAGTAGAAAAATTAAAATCTGTTTTAATTGGTAAAGATTCACTTTGGTCACAGCTTAACCCAGCATCAAAACTTGGAAAGATCAATGTGGTGTTTGATAACCCAGGCTCAGCTAACGCACGATATGCGGAAGATACCTTGTTAGGCGGGCAAAAATTCGCGAAGAATGTATTTGCTGTTAAATCAAATCCGGAAGTAGTAGAGTATGTAAGTAAAAATAAAAATGCAATCGGATTTTTAAGTGTGAACTGGATCAGCGACCAGGATGATACCTTAACCCAAAATTTTTTGAAAAAAGTTAAAGTAATGGCCATTTCCAAAAGCGAAGGTGCAGAAGCATTTAAACCTTACCAGGCGTACATTAAAACGAAGGATTATCCGTTTACAAGGTCTGTTTATATGATTAACAGACAAAAAAGAGTTGGTCTTGGCAGAAGTTTTGTAGCATTCGTGGCCGGAAATAAAGGACAACTAATGATTTTAAAGGCCGGACTTATACCTTCTATCGCTCCGGTGAGAATAGTTGAAGTAAATACGAAGTAATATCAATGCATAATTTAATACAGTACCCTATGAAAAAGTTAAGATGGAGTTTAATTGTATCATTGATCGCAGTAACGGGCATGTCGGCGCAAACACTTGCAGATGCAATTAAACTAACGAGAAATGAACAATACGAATCAGCAGATGCAATGTTCAAAAAGCTGATACAAGCACAACCGAATAATGGAGACCTCTATTTTTATTATGGAGAGAATTTTTTCAAAAATGAAAACCTGGCTATGGCCAATGAAATGTATCAGGCCGGTGCAGATGCAAATGCAACAAACGGACTTCCTTATGTTGGTCTTGGAAAAGTTCTTTGGTACCAAGGAAAACAAACAGAAGCAAAAGCAAGCTTTTACAAAGCGATTACCCTTTCAAATAATAAAAATGCAACGGTACTTCTGAAAATAGCAGAAGCCTATATCAATGCGGATAAAAAAGATTTACCAGAAGCATTTAAATTACTTGCCACTGCAACCAAACTGGAACCTAAAAATCCGGAAGTGTATTTAATTACAGGTGATGCTTTCTTAGAAGAAAACAATGGTTCTAAAGCCATTGAAAACTATGAAAAAGCAGCCTCATTGGATCCTAAATCAGTAATTGCCATTTTGCGCCAGGGACAATTATACAACCGCGCAAAAAACTATTCACTGGCGATTGACAACTACAAAAAAGCAAGTTTAATTGATTCTTCATTTGCTCCAGCTTACCGCGAAAAAGCTGAAATATTTTTTAGAGCAGGTCAATATGCAAATGCCGTTGCGCAATACAAACGTTACCTGCAATTAAATGACAATTGTGGTGCACGTGGACGTTATGCAGGCTTTTTATTCAAAGCAAAACAATATCCTGCATCTATAGAAGCTGCAAACGAAGCAAAAAAATGCGATCCAAATAATGTTTATCTGGATCGTTATCTGGCATTCTCTTCTTATGAAACAGCTGATTATGCAAACGGTATGAACTTCAGCAATAGCTTTTTTTCAAAAGCGACTCCTGATAAAATCATTGCAATGGACTACGAATACCGTGGAAAATTATATGCAAAAACAGGAAATGATTCATTGGCTGTTTTGGATTATAAAAAGGCTCAGGAAATGGATACGTCCAAAACTGAATTGAGCAATGACATGGCGAATGCATATATGAAAATGAAAAAATATGACGAAGCAATTGCTATGTTCAAGGCGAAGGAAGCTGCAGGGAAGGCGGGTGTAAATGATTATTATGGATTGGGCCGCGCATATTATTATTCAAAACGATTTGTTGAAGCAGATTCTGCTTTCTCTAAAATTGTGTCTGCACAACCTGATTTAGCGTTGGGATACTTATGGAAGGCGAAAGCAGAGGTACAAACAGATCCTGAAAACAAAAATTGGAAGGCGAAACAATTGTATGAGACCTTTATATCTAAGGTTAAACCTGAAGAAACGGAAAGAAGTAAAAAAGATTTAATTGATGCATACAATTATTTAGCAGCGTATTATGCAAACAAAAAAGATTGTGCGAACACGAAAGTGTATATGCAAAAAATTCTTGAATTAGACGCTGCAAACGCACAAGCAAAAAAAGTATTAGCAGGATTAAAATGCTAACCGCATAAAACGAATTAAAAAGAGCTGTCTACTTTTTAGTAAACAGCTCTTTTTGTTTTCTCTACATGCTGTTCAATCCACACGCTTTAAATTCAATTCTCCTTTTGGAGGTGCGATGATCAATGGAACCGTTTCGATTGTTACAGAGCTTGTATCAAGCCCGAATGCCTTCTCTTCAGATAAGCTGAGGTGTTTTAAGAAAGAATGAATATCCAAAATCAATTTCTCATAAATCGGTAATTCATTTTCATAGGATAAGAACTTCTCGATAACGATAAAACGGAA
>DASRRA010000396.1:0-3539 GCA_035696085.1 Bacteroidia bacterium
GCCTATATCAATTATTTGATGGTCCAAAATGGGACTATTGTGCAAACAAAAACGATCCTGACAGAAAATTTTCTGGATGAAACCGAAGAAGAAATTCTCGCTTTTGCAATTGCACAACTTCGCAGCACATTCAATAGTAAAGCAAAGGAGATCATTGTACCATTTACAATTAGCTACCCCGAAAATGAGATCGCAATAACTGTTCCCAAGGGAGGTGATAAAAAGAAACTTTTAGACTTGTCAGAAAAAAATGCCCAGTATTTTATTGATGAGTTAAAAAATAAGCAACGACTTAAACTAGATAAAAAGAATACCGATAAACTGGATTTATTAAAACAGGTACAGCAAGATCTAAGATTATCGCAAATTCCATTTCATATCGAATGCTTCGACAACTCTAATTTCCAGGGTTCGTACCCGGTCTCTGCAATGGTCTGTTTTAAAAATGGAGTGCCAAGTAAAAAAGATTACAGACATTTTAATGTAAAAACAGTTGAAGGGATAAATGATTTTGCGACGATGAAAGAAGCGGTTTACCGAAGATATAAAAGAGTAATAGAAGAATCATTACCCTGGCCTGATCTTGTAATTATAGATGGAGGCAAAGGACAATTAAGCGCTGCTGCAGAAGCATTATATGAATTAAATGTAACAGGTAAAACAACATTAGCAGGGCTTGCAAAGAATGTAGAAGAGATCTTTTTTACCGGGGATCACGAATCTTTCAAACTTCCCTATGATAGCGAAAGTTTGAAATTTATTCGCAGCATTCGAGATGAAGTTCATCGTTTCGGAATTACCCATCATCGCAAACGAAGAGCAAAAGGTGTATTTAAAAATGAACTAGAAGAAGTAAAAGGTATTGGAAAAGAAACTGCAAATAAGCTTTTAAAGGAATTTAAATCAGTAAAAAATATAAAAGAGAAAGATGTAAGTGAAATTTCAAAAATTATTGGAAAAACAAAAGCAGCAATATTACTTAATGAACTAAAAAAAATGGGGCCCGGATAGAAATCCAGCCCCGTTTTTAAAATCCAATATCCTATGAAAAACCGAAATAAAAGTACAACATTTATTGACATTTCCTATACCCGTTGTTGGGTATTTTTTATTTTATCAATGTTTTAAAATAATAGTTGAAACAAAAAAAACAGCCCCGTTTAAGACGGGACTGTTAATAGTATTTTTACTAAGATGCTTATTAATACTGCCAAAGATTCTGTTCGTAATTGAATATCTTATCTTTAATGTTATCACCTTCAAGCAAACGAAGGATCGGATCATTAATAAGAGTCCTGATGTATTTGTTCATCGGGTTATCAAGAGTAGATTTGATTATATAACTACCAAACATTCTTGCTTCAAACAACTCTTCCCATGTCATTCGACTATTACCCATGTTCTTTGGATTATATACTTCGTAACGAGCAAGTGTTGCCCTTAGATCAGGATAATAGATCCAAAACAGAGGAGCGACACCTCTTTCCGTAACACCATCCTGTGCGAGTATTGTTCTCAAAGGTGCAATACCAAGAATTCTTACAAACATGCGGCTAGCCTCACGATCAAAAACCCATTCTTCTTTAATTCTAAACTTAACAATATCATCTGGATTTAAGGTATTACATACCACTGTGTACTTACAAATCTTTGTTGGGTCGTCCATACAATAAACTGGTACGGTGTCGCACTGACCACCCCCACTAATTGCCTTTTCAAATCCTGCTGAATCAAGAAAAGTTGTGAATCTATCATCATCACCATTAAACGCAATTGCATTGCCATTCTTTAATTGGTCTCTTACCGCCTTCACTAAAATGCTTACGAAGCGTTGATCGCCATTATCATCTTGTGCCTGGTAACGGAATGGAAGGTTAATTTTTTCCCGAATATCAATTTCTCTCCAAACTCGTTGTGTATATAAGGCATCATCAGCTCTCAAAAATTCATAATCTAGAGGAATGCGGTCCTTCAACATTCTTTTATCTGTAACTGCATCCAATCTTAGAGAAGGTTTTGTAGAGTCGCCAAATCCTCCCACTTGTGGGGCCATCTCGATTGGCACATTCCCATAAGGGTTATATTTCTGTACACTGCTAGGGTTTGTGTTTTGTTGAACACTTTGCTGTTGCGTAGTAGTGTCGGGCTTTTGATTAGTGTTACTGCCTCTGGTGGTTCTTCCACGCCGTTGCGCATCAGCCGCTTCTGTAACAACAGTTAACAGCACAGCAGAAAAAATCACATGTTTAAAAATTTGGTATCGCATTATTGATCTTTTATTTCAAAGTAAAAATAAGTGGTGTTAGCTTTCTTCTTCTTCCATCCGGACCTACTGCATAGATATCTTCAATTGTAATGAAAGATCCGGCTCTGCACTTAGCGACAATATTTCTTGCTTCATTCCATTCTGCACCAGTATTATTTGCTTCCATGATATCCTCAAAACCAGTACCATCACCCGTCATACGGAAGCTGGTAACATTAAATTGAGTTTTGTAATAGAAGTTTTCAACTATTGCACGAACGCCCTGCTGACCTTTAAACTGAGCTGCAGGAATATTACCACTTTTATAAGTACCGATAAGTGGTGTAGGATCAGGAATGGAACGAACACGGAATTGCATCCTGGTTGTTTTTCCATCAGGTGTAACTACAGAGACAAAGCAATCATCCGTTTCTTGTGACACACGTATAGAACGATGTGCGCCATTTCCGCTAAGAACTCCACCACCACCGCTAATAGATGCTTTTATCTGATCCACGCTACCACTACCTGAAATTGTAACTGGGTTGTCAACACCAATGAATAATACGTTCATATTATCAAGCTGAACGGCGGCGCTGGATTGTCCAACTACATAGTCAACAGTTTTGGTAATATTTTTAATTTGTCCATCCTGATCAGTATAAGATATTACCACGGGAATAGAATTGCTACCAAGTCTGTCGGCTTTAAACTTATAATGAGCTGCGCCATCTTCACCTAATGCAACAGTTTGTCCTCCTATAGAAATTTTAGGTGTTATAGCTTTACTGAAACCACCGACTCCAGCTGTTATTTCTATTTCCTGACCAGGTAAAGCGTTGGTAGTATTCGCAATTGCCAATGCCGCAAATGCGTCTTGTCTGTAAACAACTTTACCCACTTGTTCATGGCAGAAGGTAATAACTTTATTTTCTGATGTTTTTACATCATTTTGAAACTTGCTTAAAATGGTGAGTGCAGCGACCGTAGGCACCATATGAAAATATGCGGACTCCCATGTTTTGTTACTCTTATTCTTAGTTTTGGGCATTTCCGTGTTAATCGGCAATGATGATTTAAAAGTATTTGAGATTTGAGAATCAATTTTAAGAATATTCGTTTTGTATTCTTCTAATTTAGTTCTTAATAATTTTCCATCGCCCTTTTCAACCATTACCCGGGTTGTTACATCCAGGTTATCAATTCCTTTATCCTTATCTGAAGTCGGATCATATTTAGCTCCGTCAGATATCTTTTTCTTCAGTTCATCAATAAATTGATACATACTATTGGA
>DASRRA010000397.1:0-1902 GCA_035696085.1 Bacteroidia bacterium
AAAATATTGATTAGGGTCATTGTCTTTTACTTCGATTGTTAATGGCCAATAGTAAGAGACTGAATGTTGCGAAACTCCTCCAGCTACACTTCGCCACTGATCAACAACCCAAACTACATTGTCACGTATATAAGCAGATGAGCCAATTCCTACATCAAAGTATCTATGTCTGTTAGAAGAATCAGCAAAAACAAACGGCTGCGTCCATACTCCTTTTTTCGGCCCTACAGTAAGAGTAACATGATTACCAGTCGTATCAAAGGCATAAGCGATGTTATTCTTCTCAGATATAGTATCGCCATAAAAATTGTTGTTTATGATGAAAGCTGTTTGTCCACCCTTTTGATTAGTAGAGTTTACATTTATCATGTAACTTTTATTGCTTAACCCATACTTGTTTAATAGCTTTTCAAAATCCCTTTTAAATGCTACTGTATCAGTTTGTGAAAACGAGTAATTAAATAAGCAAACAAAAAAGCTAGTGATTATTGTTGATTTGGTTAGCGGTCTGCCCACCCGACTGATTATTTGAAGTGACATTAACTTGTGCATCTTTTTTCTGATTTGATGTTGGGAGTGTTATATATTTTACAACTGTATCCTTTTTATTTGCTGAATCAACCTTTCCGACTATTCCATTATAGGTATTATTTTCCACCTTTATGTCTCCCTTTGCATTATAATTGTTGATTGCACCAGTATCAACATTTTGTCCTTTAATATTTTGAACTCCGTCACCTTTCATACTATCATTTGATCTATTTAATAACCAACTAATAAAAATCCCTGTTATTAAAAAAACTCCAGCGATAATTTGATTTTTAGTTGAATATATACCTGTTACTTTGGCTGTTTTTTCCCCAGAAGATAGCTTTTGCACTTTTGCCATGATAAATATTTTTTAAAAGTAAGCGGTATAAAGGTACAAATTAATACTAGGCACCGGGAATGCTTTTTCGGCCTTGGTTCGTGTCCGTAACAAAATAAGACGCCCCGATGCGTGTCTCCACGCATCGTACGAGTACAACGAAAGAATTGAAATGCGTTTATTTATTTGTACAATTTACAATTGGAAATCATTAACTTTCTGTACAAGAAATTGCGCAAAGCAGGGTGTTGTGCGAAATTGGAACAGATACAATTTCCGTTTTAAAAATCTCTGAAATACACGTATTAGTTTAACTATTAGATTGTTGACAATTATGCATAATATCACTTTCATTAGCACAATCCATAAAGAAATTGGAAAATGCAACGCTGAAGAGTTATATAAGATTATCAAAAAGCTAAATCCGGAAGTTATTTTTTTGGAAGCCGTTGATGAAACTTATTCAAATTATGAAAATTAATTGTTTTCGACCTATGGAGAATATCATAAGAAATTGGAAATATCCGCAATCCAGAAATATAATTGTGATGCCTCTTTCGAATATGTTCCTGTGTGTGAAAATTCCCTATCTGATGCTTTTCACAAAAAAAACAAAATAGTCGGTCAAAATAGAGACTTACTAAAGTTGATGAATAATTTCATTTCCTTGGCCGAAAAGCATGGATTTGAATTTCTCAATAGTTCAGAAAGTATGAATCTTCAAGAAGAAATGCGATTGTTGGAAACTCGGGTTTTAAATAATGGCGATTTGGATAAGATAGTTAAAGCAGACATTGAAGCCTACGAAAACCCCATGATTCGGAATATATATTCATATTGTAACAAAAATGATTTCAGTTCAGCAATTTTTATGTGTGGTGCCGCACATAGAAAATCAATAATTGAAAAAATACATGAATACGAAAAGAAAGAAGAATCTAAATTGAATTGGTCGTTTTACGAATGATGAGATTTTTTACGCCGATTTCTATGACAAAACCAAGCTGGTTTGATAATTTATTTTTTGATAGACC
>DASRRA010000398.1:0-17387 GCA_035696085.1 Bacteroidia bacterium
TAACCTCAATGGAATATCTATTAAGCAAATTTCATCGGTATCCGATAACCGGGAACATATAGTCAATGCATTGGATGAAGCAAAAGAACGAGCCGATATTATTTTAATTACAGGGGGGCTTGGTCCTACCAAAGATGATATCACCAAAAAAACATTGTGTGAGTATTTCAATACTACCATGCGTTTTGATGAAACAGCCTACGAGGATGTGGTAGCTATTTTTGCTTCCTTCAACAAAGAAGTTACGCCCATCAACCGCAAACAAGCCGAAGTTCCGGCTATTTGTGATGTGCTCAGAAACCATAATGGTACTGCACCCGGGATGTGGTTTGACGTGGAAGGGAAAGTGTTTGTATCCATGCCCGGTGTTCCTTTTGAAATGAAAGCCTTGATGACAGATGAAGTGGTTCCACGCTTAAAAGCACGTTTCAAATTTCCTGAAATTTTTCACAAAACAGTGTTGACGCAAGGTATTGGCGAATCCTCTTTGTCTGAATTGATATCTGATTGGGAAGATCAACTGGCAAATGTAAATATTAAACTGGCTTATCTCCCTTCTCCTGGCTTGGTACGATTACGTTTAAGCACGAGCGGTACAAATGCTAAAAAACTAAGAGCAGAAGTTGAAAGGCAAATAACCGCCTTACAAAAAATAGCAGGCCAATACATCTATGGGTATGAAACGTATGGAGAAGAAAAGAAAACCATGGAAGAATTGGTGGCAGCACTATTAAAGAAAACAAACACAACTGTAGCTACGGCTGAAAGTTGCACCGGTGGCTACATCTCTCATTTGCTCACCACGATTCCCGGAAGCTCCAGTTATTACATAGGTTCTATTATTTCATATGCGTATGAAATTAAAGAAAATGAATTGAATATTTCAAAAGAAGTATTGACGCAACATGGTGCCGTAAGCCAGATTGTAGTGGAGCAGATGGCACAAACCATTCAGAAAAAATTTAAATCAGATTATGCTATCGCCACTTCGGGTATTGCCGGCCCAACAGGCGGAACCGCTGAAAAGCCTGTAGGCACCGTATGGATAGCAGTGGCTACTCCGGAGAAAATAATTTCTAAAAAGTTTCAATTCGGTAATAATCGGGAACGAACCATCCAGAAATCAGCGCATGCCAGCTTGAATATGCTAAAGGATGAATTAGAAAAAATCAGTGTTTTGTTTTAGTTTATTCTGCTAAGCGCTTCGTCGTAATTTGACTACACATCTTCATACATCATTTCATTCATTTGCGCTTAACATTGCTTAGTGCGTATTTTTCTTATATTCATCTATTTGGTTTTGAAAAACCGCTTTTTGTGACTATTTTGTTATTAATAAATTAACTAATAATTAATAACTATGCATACCATCCCCATTTTTTTGACACTTGAAACACTATTGATTTTACTTGTTTTTACGACGATTCCATCAAGATTCAAGACTCAAAAAATTTCAATCTACTAAATCTCTAAAACCATGAAATTAAAATTACTATCAGCTTGTCTGGCAGTTGCCACCATTCTCTCTGCACAAAACGTTAACGTCAAACTCAGGTCTCAACTTGAATATCCCAGCGGTGTATCTTGTTCCAATATTTGTGGGTATGTCGATAAAACAGGAAAGGAATATGCCCTTGTTGGAACTTCCAAAGGTATCTCCATCGTTGATATTTCAAACCCTGATTCACCTTCAGAAGTAAAGGCGGTAAACGGTCCTACCAGCCAGTGGAGAGAAATAAAAGTAAAAGGTAATTATGCATATGTAACGACTGAAGGTGGAGGAGGGTTGCAAATCGTAAATCTTTCCAGCTTACCGACAGCCTCTGGTATTACAGTTAAAAGCTGGACAGGCGGTACTGCTGGAAACTTAACGTCTATCCATGCTTTACACATAGATGGCAACTTCGTTTATTTGTATGGATCCAAATTGTTTAATGGAGGCCCTTTGGTGGCAGATATTAGTGATCCGGAAAATCCCGTATATGTTGGCAATTACCAGGATCCTGCCGGAGGACAAACAGCTTATGTTCATGATGGCTATGTAAGAAATGATACATTATATGCTTGCCACATTTACAAAGGATTCATGGATATCATTGATTTTAAAGACAAGAAGAACCCAAAGCTATTAGGATCTGTTACTACACCCTCAAAATTCACACACAACAGCTGGTTAAACGAGAGTGGTAAAGTTGTATTTACAACCGATGAAAAGTCTAATTCGTTTTTAACATCTTACGATATTTCGGATCCCAGCAATATTAAATTACTTGATAAAATACAATCGAATCCAGGCTCTAATTCTACTGTTCACAATACGCACATCATCAAGGTGGGGAATGGACAATTTGCTGTGACCTCCTGGTATCGTGATGGGTTTACAATTGTTGACGTTACCCGCCCTGCAAACTTGATACAGGTTGGTAACTACGATACTTACTCCGGAAGTGGAGAGGGCTTCAATGGCGACTGGGGAGTATTCCCATATTTCCCATCAGGGAACATTGTCGTATCAAATATTGAGGATGGGTTATATGTATTTACGCCAACCTATCAACAGGCTTGCTATTTTGAAGGGACTGTGACAGACTCTTTAACAGGTAAACCGATCAATATGGCAAGTGTTACCGTTAAATTGATTGGCTCTTCTTCTTTAAGTGAGTCAACTACCGTGACAGGTACCTATGCCACAGGAATGCCAGCACCTGGAGGTACGTATTCGGTTACTTATTCAGCTACAAATTACAAAACAAAAGTATTAGCGGGAGTTCAATTGTCGTCAGGTGTTTTAACACAAAAAGATGTACAACTGGTTCCTACTACGTTTGGTATTTTTGAGAATAAATTGGATGCGAATTTAAGTGCGTATCCAAATCCATTTACAAATGAAATTACGATCTCCTATGAACTTCAAAACAAGTTAGCTCCTGGATCAACAATTCAATTGACGGATATGCTTGGAAAAATAGTTCAAGAGCTTGCTATTTTCGAGATGAAAGGAAATGTATACATGAGTCCTGAATTACATGCAGGTATTTATTTTGTCCGCATTGTGAATGGCGCTGCTGTTTCAAGTCCAATTAAAATAATTAAAACGATAGAATAATTTTTTATTAATGTGAAAAGCCCATACAATTATTCTTGTATGGGCTTTTTAGCTTGTGACCCTCGAAGAGTCAAACGTTATAAGGAGTACCCCAGATTAATCCCAAACACTCCATTTACAGGAGAATTAAACAGCTCACCAAAATCTTTGGTAGCATAAGGAGTAAGTGTTCCATTGGCGTAATGCGTAAACACCTTATTCTTCTTATATCCAAGGCCTGTATAAACATCCAGTGTTAATCGGTGATACTTACCCACCTGTATACCTACAATTCCGTTTATATTAAAATTTCTAAACTGTAGATATTCATTTCTGTAATAGGCAGAAGCATTCATAGAAATTTCAGCATTGGCATAAGAAATCAATGCGCCGGCATATAACCCATAGGGTGCAAATCTCTTTTTTCGAACAATATAAAATTTATGTGCGTATTGTACGCGCCAGCCGTCCGCTTTGTAATTTGTTTTGGTAACAGTTGCAGCAGCGGCAAGTAAAACATTTTTATCCAATAGCGATACTGATAATTGTTCGGATTGAGTTCTGGCACTTGTAATTTCTACGCTAAAGCGGTACTCAGAGGTGTATGGAAAAAAACCTCCAAATAAAAAAGCTGTGGGACTTATTTTAAGAACCAGTGGTTGGTAATATGCTTTTTTGCGGATGATGGGATTCAATCGTAATGTATCGTTTTCGAAGGCAGAAAGCTTTCCGCATAAGGTCTGGAGAAGAAAGAGAAGGAATATAGCTTTTTGCAATTTCATTTTTTGTTTAACGCATAGCGTGCCATTGGTACAGTTGCCTGAGTCGTAAAATCGTTTTTCAAATATTTAAAATATCCGGTTATGGCAATCATTGCTGCATTATCCGTACAATATTCAAACTTTGGAATAAACAGTTCCCAATTCAATTCATGTTTTAATTTTTCCAATTCACTTCTCAATCCGCTATTGGCAGAAACCCCTCCGGCAATAGCAATACGGGAAACACCGGTTTGTTGAACTGCTTTTTTTAATTTCGAAAGCAGGATATCAATTACGGTTGATTGGAAAGAAGCACAAATATCATTCAAGTGTTTATTAATAAAATCAGGATCTTTCATGGTATTGGTATGAATAAAATTCATGAAGCCTGTTTTTAAGCCACTAAAGCTAAAATTTAGTTCCGGGATAACCGGTTTGGAGAAGGAGAACGCTTTGGGATTGCCTTTTTGCGCGTATTTATCAACCAATGGTCCTCCCGGATAGGGCAGTCCCAATATTTTGGCTGCCTTATCAAACGCTTCCCCTGCGGCATCATCAATGGTTTCACCAATCACTTGCATATCAAAATAATCCCTGATCAATACAATTTGCGTATGACCGCCGGACACCGTCAGGCAGATAAACGGAAATGAAGGTTTGTTGGAGACTCCATCTTTGTCTTCAATGAAATGCGCAAAGATATGACCCTGCATGTGATTCACTTCAATAAGTGGAATGTCGAGACCCATCGCAAATGCTTTGGCGAAAGACGTACCTACCAGCAATGAACCCATTAATCCGGGGCCTCGCGTAAATGCAACTGCAGCAATGTCTTCCTTTTTGATACCGGCCAGTTGAACGGCCTGGTGTACAACCGGAATAATATTTTGCTGATGTGCACGCGATGCAAGCTCCGGCACAACGCCTCCATATTGCTTATGAACCAGCTGATTGGCAACAATATTGCTAAGTAAGCGGCCGTTCTGTATAATAGCGGCAGCGGTATCATCACAGGATGATTCGATGCCCAAAATGATTGCTGTTTTATCCATATTCACTAACTTTGTTTCTTCGGAAACAATGAATACTCAAAGATATCAAAAAACTCGCTAACATATTATTTCGTACGCTTGCAGTCATTATTTTTTTACTGATTGTCCTTTTTTTAGCACTTCAGGTAAAAAGTGTGCAAACAGCTTTGGCAAAAAAGGCAACGGGTTATTTATCTAATCGGCTGCATACAAAAGTCTCCATCGGAACAGTAGAGATCGAGTTCTTTAAAACGGTTGTACTAAACGACGTATACATTGAGGACTTGCATAAAGATACCTTACTCTATGCAAAAACATTAAAGGTCAATATCAATCAGCTCAATCTGGCTGATCAGATCATCAATATCAAAAGTATTTCTTTAATAAAAGCAACCATAGCATTGGTGAAATACCATGCCGATGAGGATTTTAATTACCAGTTCATTATTGATTCCTTTGAGAGCAAAGAGAAAAAACAGAAAAAGAACAGTCCCGTCGATTTTCGAATTGAAGAGATTCGCTTGGATAATTTCTCCTTTGCTTATAAAAATGAGCACGATACGCTGATTACAACAGGCGTTAATTATTTTGACCTGGAAACTAAGGCAATCAACGCACGTCTCCTGAATTTTAAATTGGATCATGATACCATCTATGCCGGTATCGATTACTTATCAGCCGTTGAAAAAAGTGGCTTTGTTTTGAAAAACCTGAGCAGTTCCAGTGTAAAAATAAATTCAATTGAAATGAATGCGCAGGATTTGAAAATAACCACACCATTTAGTGAAATAGCAACTGATCTGACCTTCAATTATGAACAATACCGGGATTATTATGATTTTATTGATAAAGTGAAGATGAAAGCACAGTTCAATCACTCCAAACTTGGGTTGTATGATATTGCTTATTTCGCGCCCGAGCTGAAAGGAATAAATGAAAAACTGACTGTTACAGGAAAAGTAAATGGCAAAGTGAATGATATACGTGGAAAGGATATGAACATTGGTTTTGGTGAATACTCCACATTTGTAGGGGATATCGCGTTGACGGGGTTACCTAATATTGATGAAACAGTTATACGACTTACTGTTAAAAATATGATTACAGGTTATTCTGATTTAAAAGAAATTCCCGTCCCTCCATTTGAAAAGAATGAAAAACTACAGCTTAGCCCCGAAATTAAAAAGTTAGGGAAGATCCATTTTAAAGGTACATTTACCGGTTTATATAATGATTTTTATGCTTATGGTGATTTCAATACCGATCTTGGAAAATTATCTTCCGACCTTTCGTTGAAAAGAGAAGATACGCTGAAGAAGGATGAATATAAAGGGCAGTTAAAGTCTACAGCATTTGATTTTGGAAAATTCTTCGGGATACCCAATTTAGGTAAGGTGACGATGAATGTCGATATCGAAGGACGTGGATTTTCACTGGAAGAAGTTGCAGCCAACTTAAATGGTACTATTAACGCGCTTGAATTAAATTCATACACTTATAAAAACATACAGGTAAAAGGAAATGCTGCTAAGCGTATTTTTAATGGGGAATTGAGCATTAACGATGAAAATATTGATTTTGATTTCTCAGGGAAAGTTGATTTTACGCAAAAACTTCCAAGTATGGATTTTAGCTCGCATTTGAATAAAGCGAATCTACAAGCCCTTCATTTTGTTGATTCAACTACCGCAACAAATCTTTCAACCAATCTCAATGTAAATGTTAAAGGCAATACAATTGACAACCTGATCGGAAACATAAGCTTTGAAAACACGGTTTATACAAAGGACTTCAAAACCTATCGCATGAAGTTGTTTGACCTCTCAGCACATGAACAAAATGGAACAAAATCAATGTTGTTAAATTCCGATTTTTTAGATGCCAGCCTGGATGGTGTGTTCAACGTTCGTGATTTGCCCGTGTCATTACAGCAGTTGTTTTTAAAATATCTCCCTTCTTTTTTTGATGAAAAAATCAGGACTAAAAAGATTCCATCCCAAAATTTCGAATATGACTTGGCATTTAAAAACACAAGTGATGTTACCAGCTTGTTTGTACCGCAATTAACCGTTGCACCAAGAACCTCGGTACATGGTCGGTTTAATTCAACAGAAAATACATTTACATTTTCAGCAAATTCACCACGACTCACGTTTATGGGATATGTGTTTAGTGATTGGACGGTGAATTCGTCTGCAGGGAAAGATCTGAAATTTGATATGTTGACTAAACGTGTGTACATAAGTGACAGTGTTTGGATGAATGATTTTAATTTATTTTCACAAACGTATTCAGATAGCGTAAGTCTTGCTATCAACTGGGATAATCAAACAAAAAAGGTAAACAAAGGAGATATAAAAGCATTTATGGCTGTGAAAAAAGCCAACAGTTTTGAATTCAAAATTCTTCCTTCGGAGTTCACTATTAACGATACGACCTGGAGTGTTAAGCGTAGCAATCATGCATTATACGACTCGACCACCATATTTATAAATGATCTGACCTTAGAACATGAATCGCAATTAATATCTTTGAATGGAACCATATCCGAGAAAAAGGATGAAGAATTGAAATTGACCTTCAAAAATTTCAACTTAAGCAATTTAAACGGGCTCTTAAATCCAACAGGTGTGAAATTAAAAGGAACAATTGATGGACAATCGGTTATTACGGATCTCTATCATAATATGGTATTCTCCAGCAATAACGAATTCAAATCCTTTTTTGTAAACGACAATGATTTTGGTAATGGAAGTGTGGAAAGTGTTTGGGATCAGGGAAAAGAAGCTTTGTATATGCATGGTTCTTTCACGCTTGGCATCGTACCAAATGTATTGTTTTCAGGCTATTATTATCCAAAGAAAAAAGAAGATAACCTGGATGTAGAGCTAAATATGCAGGCCATACAACTGCAGATATTTGAACCATTTGTAAAAGATTACTGCTCCAATTTGAAAGGGTTTATGTCTGGGAATGTTATTATCAAAGGCTCTGTAAACAATCCAAAAATTTCAGGTTTGATAAATGTAAACGCAAAAAAAGTAACGGTCGACTATTTAAATACTTCCTACAATTTTACGCATGAGATTATGATTGAAAACAATTCATTTGGTGTGGAAGGAATGGTGGTGCATGATATGAATCACAACCAGGCGATTGTAACGGGTAAAGTGTATCATACTAACTTTAAAAATTTCCAGCTTGATTATGATATTGAAGCAAAGAAATTCTTGTGTTTAAATACAACGGAGGCCAATAACAGTTTATATTACGGAAAGGCATTTGTAACCGGAATTGTCAATATCTCTGGGTTTATCAAAGACAACATATTAATTGAAGCAAATGTAAAAACGGATAAAATATCCGAAGAGAAATTTGGTATTGGTTCGACAACAGAATTAACAAAATTTTTCATTCCGTTATCAGCAACCGGTGAGATCAGTGAAAACGATTTCATCACATTTGTGAAAAAGGATCAAACCGTAAAAATAAAAGATGATTACCGTGTGAAAACAGCTGGTTTAACCCTTGATTTTGATTTGAATGTAACACCCGATGCCGAGATTCAATTGATATTTGATCAAAAGGTGGGAGATGTATTGAGAACAACCGGTAACGGGAATATCAAACTGAATATAAATACCAATGGAGAGTTTAAGATGTATGGCGATTATGTAGTGGAAGAAGGGGATTATTTATTTACACTTCAAAATATCATCAACAAACGATTTTACTTGGAAAAAGGAGGGACCATTAAATGGAGCGGAATACCTTATGAAGCGGATCTTGACCTGAAAGCTACTTACAGAACACGAAGTGCTTTATATCATTTTTTCCCCGAAATACAAACCCAGGGCTCTACATCAACAATTGGCTCTTCTTCACAGCGTGATCAGCTTAAAAAGAGGGTTCCGATTGACTTAAAATTATTGATGACCGGCGACTTACAACACCCCGAGATTAATTTTGATATTGGTATACCAACGGTTGATGCGGCAACACGTCAGCAGGTGTTGAGTTACATCAATTCCGACCAGGAAATGAACCGCCAGGTTTTCTCCTTGTTGATTTTAAATAGTTTTGTGACACCTTATCAATTGGCAAATAATACCACCAGTGATGGGCCAAATGCATTGGGCGCTGTCGGTTCCAATTCAACGGAGATGTTATCAAATCAATTAAGTAATATGCTTAGCAAACTCAGTAAAGATGTGGACGTGGGCGTAAATTACCGCCCTGGAAATGATATTAGCAAGAAAGAATTGGAGGTGGTATTGTCTACCCAGTTATTCAATGATAAATTGTCGGTTGATGGAAACGTAGGCAGTAATGCCAATTCTCAAAATTCCAACACCAATAACATTGTAGGAGAAGTTAATATCGAATACAAATTAACAGATGATGGAAAAGTAAAAATCAAAACCTTTAACAGGGCCAATGATAACAACCAGATCAACTTAACGAACGGTCCATATACCCAAGGTGTTGGGGTATTTTACAGGGAAGAGTTTGATACGTTTGCCGAACTTTTTAGAAGATATCTGAATATTTTCAAGAAAGCGAAAAAAGAAGAGACACCAACGGAGATTGTACCTGAAAAAACAGTTAATACAGATCCGGCAGATACTCCCGGGAATTAAAATTTTTCAAAGGCGCCTAAGCCAAATAACGCAAAATCATATTTAACAGGATCCTTAGGGTCAAAGGTTCTCAGGTTGCGCGTGAGCTCTTCCACGGCTTTCCAATCATTTTGTGTACGTTTTAACAAACCAAGTTTACGTGCCACATTTCCGGAATGTATATCCAGGGGGCACATGAGTTGAACCGGTGTTAGTTTGGATGATTTCCAGATTCCAAAATCAACACCTCTTTTATCTGTTCGTACCATCCAACGCAAATACATACACAGACGCTTTGCCGAAGAGTTTTCAGACGGATTGGAAACATGTTTACCCGAGCGTAAAGGAAAGGGAATAGAGAAGAACAAATTCCTGAAATTCATAATGGAATGGAGTAGCGGGAACTCTCCCTGATTGGAGCCGATGGCAAATGCTTGTTCCAATCCTCCCTGTTTTTTATAAATATTTTGAAGTGATTTCATAAAGAAAACAGCATCTGTTCCATTGAAGGTGCGATGTACAAAAGCATCGAAGCGTGTTAGTTCTTTTTCTTTTGCACTCATCAAAAAATCATGTGGACTGGAGCCCATGAGTTTCAGCATCTTTGTAGCATTGTTGATGATCGTCACACGCTGTCCCCAGGCAATTGTAGCTGTCAGAAAACCGGCAATTTCAATATCTTCTTTTTGGGTGAATAAGTGAGGGATTTGAATAGGATCTGTTTCGATAAAGTTGGTGTTATTGTACAGATCATACTTTTCATTTAGAAATTCTTTTAGTTCCGTTTTAGATAAGACCCTTCCCATAGTTATTCTATCGTTTTCAAATCCAGTTTACGGAGCTTGGGTGCTAATTTAGCAGTAGAAGCAACAATGAGTACCGTCATGATACCACCAAAAATAACAGAAGGTACCAGCCCCATGTAGTAAGCAGTTACTCCCGATTCACACGCACCAATCTCGTTGGAAGAACCAATGAAAATATTATTCACGGCAGAAACCCGCCCCCGCATGTTATCCGGTGTGGATAATTGAAGCACGGTATGTCGAATAACCACACTCACATTATCAAATGCACCAGTAAGAAAAAGGAAAAATAAAGCCCAGTAGTAATTGGTACACATCCCAAAACAAATGGTTGCTGCACCAAAAGCACCGATGGATAAAAACAGGCTTCTGCCAGCATTCTTTGTAGGTGGCCAATAAGCGATTATCACAGCCGTAACAACGGCTCCAACAGCAGGAATTGCTCTAAGAATTCCAAGTTCTGCGGCACCTACATGCAATACTTTAACGGCAAAAGCCGGTAATATAGCAACCGCTCCACCAAATAAAACAGCGAATAGATCCAGGGAAATGGCGCCTAAAATAAATTGATTGCTAAAAACGAATTTGATACCAGCAGATAAGCTTTCACGTAATGTTTCTTCTTTTTCTTTTGTGGGAACAGGTCGTGATTTGATTAACAGCAAAGAAGTAATGGAAAGCAGAATAAAAACCAGGTTGATTTTATAAGCTGCTGAAAAACTAATGGTACACAATAAACCTGCAACTGCCGGTCCTACTACGGCTCCTGTATGCCATACACTGCTATTCCAAGTGGCCGCATTGGTATACAAATTTCGGGGTAGAATTTGTGACATAAACGGGTTTTGAGCAGCCGAAATAAATCCCCGTATAATTCCCGTAAATCCAATGACGATAAAGATGGGTAGAACACCCCATGTTTTCAATACCTCCGAAGAATTGATGGAGCAATAAAGAAGAACACAACTGGAAATAAGCAAGGTTGAAATAGAAATGATAAGAATGGACCTTCTGCTGTAATGATCTGCAATGTGCCCTGAGAATAAGGAACTAACAATATTCGGAATGGCTTCCGTAAGGCCAATAAGTCCCAGCCACAGTTCACTGTCGGTTTGTTTGTATACTTGCCATCCTACAATAACGCTTTGCATTTGTATAGCCAGGGTCAGAAAAAATCGGGTATTGAGGAAGTATAAAAATTCTTTATTTCTTAAAACAGCGAAAGGATCGTGTTTTTTGCTCTCTATGCTCATAAAAATTGGAATAAATACAAATTTATAGTTAATTTGTATATCTCTAATCATTAAACGCTAAAACATATATCCTATGAAAAGAATACTACTTCTTCCTTTCGCCTTATTTTCTTGTATGCACATATTTGCTCAAAAAACTTCTGCGGATAATGTTCCTGCGCCTGTTGTTGAAAAATTCAAAGCAACTTACCCAACCGCTGAAAAGGTTCAGTGGGAGCTGGATGAAGATGATTACTTCGCTGGCTTTGTGTTGAATAAACAAGAAAAGTCTGCACATTATTCTGCTGATGGAAAATGGTTAAGAACAGAGACGCCTATCCGTCCATTTGATGTTCCAAAAGTTGTAAAACAAGCGGCATCAAAAAATTTTAAAAATTATGCAATTCTGGAACCTGTAAAAGTAGAAACTGCCGAAAATGGTGTGTATTATAAAATGGAACTGACCAAAGATGATCTGACCTACGAGGTAGAAATAAAGGAAACAGGTGAAATTATCAAGCAAAAAGAAAAAGAAGATCCAAATAAAAAACCGGATACCAAACAGGAATAAAAAAAGGGAGCTAAATCAGCTCCCTTTTTTATTTATTCTTCTTTCTTACTTTTCTTTGCTTTTGGTTTGTTTACTTTGATTTTGATTTCTTCTTTTTCTTTGTCAAAATCTACATCAATTACATCACCTTCGCTTAAATTGGATTTAATGATTTCTTCTGCCAATGGATCCTCTAAGTATTTTTGGATGGCGCGTTTCAATGGACGGGCACCAAACTGAGAATCGTATCCTTTATCAGAAATAAAATCTTTCGCTTCATCGGAGACTTTAATTGTATATCCTAAACCATTGATACGACCGTACAAGCTGTTCAATTCAATATCAATAATTTTGTGAATATCTTCACGGGATAAGGAGTTAAAGATCACAACGTCGTCAATTCTGTTCAAGAACTCAGGAGCAAATGCTTTTTTCAATGCGTTTTCAATTACACCTTTGGAGTGATCGCCTTCAGCTTCTTGTTTTGCAGCAGTAGAGAAACCAACACCTTGTCCGAAATCTTTCAATTGACGAGCTCCGATATTGGATGTCATAATAATGATCGTGTTTTTGAAATCGATCTTGCGACCAAGACTATCCGTCATCATTCCATCATCCAATGCTTGTAACAACAAGTTAAATACATCCGGATGTGCTTTTTCAATCTCATCCAATAATACAACAGAATATGGTCTTCTGCGAACTTTTTCGGTTAATTGTCCACCTTCTTCATAACCTACATAGCCCGGAGGCGCTCCCACAAGGCGGGATACCGCGAATTTCTCCATGTATTCGCTCATGTCGATGCGGATTAACGCATCATCATTATCAAATAAATATTTGGATAGAATTTTTGCTAATTGGGTTTTACCAACGCCGGTAGGACCTAAGAAAATGAAGGACCCAATTGGCTTGTTTGGATCTTTTAATCCGGCACGGTTACGCTGAATGGCTTTCACCACTTTTTTCACCGCGTCATTCTGTCCGATTACTTTATCTTGTAAAAGATCAGCCATTTTCACCAGCTTGTCACCTTCGTTTTGTGCAATACGCTGTACAGGAACGCCTGTCATCATAGCTACCACTTCAGCAACATTATCTTCGGTTACCATTTCACGATGGGTTTTGCTTTCTTCTTCCCATGTTTTTTTAGCAGCATCCAATTGTTCTAATAGAATACGCTCGGTATCACGCAAACGTGCAGCTTCTTCGTATTTTTGAGAACGAACAACTTTGTTTTTCTCTTCTTTGATTTCTTCTAATTTTTTCTCGATCTCCACAATGTTTTTTGGAACATTGATATTGGTGATGTGTACACGTGAACCTGCTTCGTCCAATGCATCAATTGCTTTATCAGGTAAGTGACGGTCAGTGATGTAGCGTGCAGTTAACGCAACACAAGCTTTAATCGCAGCCTCTGTATACGTTACATTGTGATGATCTTCGTATTTGGATTTAATGTTATTCAAAATC
Organism: Bacteroidia bacterium; assembly: GCA_035696085.1. Taxonomy (GTDB): domain Bacteria; phylum Bacteroidota; class Bacteroidia; order 2-12-FULL-35-15; family 2-12-FULL-35-15; genus 2-12-FULL-35-15. Next base: position 13,558 of record DASRRA010000398.1, read on the forward strand.
TGAACAGTTTCTTCCTGAGTCGCAGGCTCAACAATTACTTTTTGAAAACGTCTTTCCAAAGCGCCATCTTTTTCAATGTATTGGCGATACTCATCTAAAGTAGTCGCACCGATGCATTGAATTTCTCCACGTGCAAGTGCTGGTTTAAACATGTTGGATGCATCCAATGATCCGGAAGCTCCACCAGCACCGATAATGGTGTGGATCTCATCAATAAACAAGATGACATCTGGCGATTTTTCCAATTCATTCATGACTGCTTTCATGCGTTCTTCAAATTGTCCACGGTATTTTGTACCGGCAACTAAAGAGGCAAGATCCAGGGTAACAACACGTTTTCCGAAAAGAACACGGGAAACTTTACGTTGTACGATACGAAGTGCAAGTCCCTCAGCAATAGCCGATTTACCAACACCTGGTTCACCAATTAGGATCGGGTTATTCTTTTTCCTGCGGGATAGGATTTGAGAAACGCGTTCAATTTCTTTTTCGCGCCCTACAATAGGATCCAGTTTTCCATCTTCAGCAGCTCTGGTTAAATCGCGACCAAAGTTATCCAATACAGGCGTTTTTGATTTACTGTCAACTGGCTTTTTTGTGCTGCTTGCACTGCCAAAATTATCATCAGAATCGTCATCATCTGGAGGCGTTCCAGGGAATTCTGCTTTAGGATCTGATTTAGAAAGCTCTAGTTCGTTTCTCATAACTTCGTAGTCTATTTTAAATTTATGTAAGGATTTTGTTGCGACATTATCTTCATCCTTTAAAATAGATAAAAGGAGGTGTTCTGTACCAATAATGGCACTTTTAAACAATTTTGCCTCCAGGTAAGTTATCTTCAACGCGCGTTCTGCCTGCTTTACCAGTGGTATATTAGCTAGATTGCTTACTTTATGCGTTCCGGTACCGATTGATTGCTCAATGGTTTTCCGTAATTCCATTAAATCTACATTTAACAATTTTAGCAATTTAATTGCTGTTCCTTCACCTTCACGGATGATTCCCAACAGTAAATGCTCTGTTCCGATATAATCGTGGCCCAAACGTAACGCTTCTTCGCGACTGTAGGTGATTACATCCTTTACTCTCGGTGAAAATTTAGCTTCCATAGTGTTTTTAGGATTAATTTAATATTAAAACGTTCTAAGCTTTTTAAGAGTTACACTATTTACTGGTTTCAACATTGTGTTTGATGGTAACTACGTAAATTTACTGAATTTACGTTAAACTATATGTGTAAACATACAATCTTTTTCGCTAAAATCAAAAGTACAAGTGATTTTAAAGTCAAGCGGAGCAAAGCTTTAATTTTATTAACAAAACCCCTGTTAATATGTTAATAAGTTGGAACTTTTAAAACACATCCTGACCATTCAAATAAGTATCTTCGAGCTTCAATTTTTAGGACAAATCAAATCTTGTGCTTTACTGATTTGGCCTGACAATAATTCTGAATTAACGAACAAAACGATAGTAAGTAATAAGTAAACTAGAATTTATGGCAGACGGAGAAAAAATTATCCAAATTAACATTGAAGAGGAAATGAAATCGGCTTACATTGATTATTCAATGTCAGTAATTGTATCCCGCGCATTACCTGATGTACGTGATGGTTTGAAACCTGTGCACAGAAGAGTTTTGTATGGAATGCTTGATTTAGGCGTACTTTCCAACCGCCCCCACAAAAAATCCGCCCGTATCGTAGGGGAAGTTCTTGGTAAATATCACCCACACGGTGATACTTCCGTTTATGACGCCATGGTGCGTATGGCTCAGGAATGGAGCTTGCGTTATCCGCTGGTTGACGGACAAGGTAACTTTGGATCCATTGACGGGGATAGTCCGGCTGCAATGCGTTACACCGAGGCACGTTTGAAAAAGATTGCGGAGGAAATGCTAAGTGATATCGAAAAAGAAACAGTTGATTTCAGACCGAATTTTGACGATAGTTTGACTGAACCTACCGTTTTACCGACCCGAATTCCGAACTTACTAATCAATGGTGCATCCGGGATTGCCGTGGGTATGGCTACCAATATGCCACCTCACAATTTAACGGAAATTGTGAATGCAACAATTGCCTACATCGATAACAGAGAAATTGATATTCCCGGATTGATGCAATTCGTAAAAGCGCCAGACTTTCCTACTGGCGGTATTATCTATGGATATGAAGGCGTGAAAGATGCTTTTCAGACGGGTAGAGGACGTATTGTGATGCGTGCGAAGACAAACATCGAAATTACCGATGGTGGACGAGAACGCATTATCGTGAATGAGATCCCTTACCAGATCAACAAAGCGGAAATGATCCGCAAAACAGCGGAATTGATTAACGATAAAAAAATTGAAGGCATTTCCGACATCCGTGATGAATCGGACAGAGACGGGATGCGCATCGTTTATGAAATTAAACGCGATGCCATTACGAATGTCGTACTAAATAATTTATTCAAGTATACAGAGCTCCAAACATCATTCAGTGTCAATAACATTGCGCTGGTAGGTGGTCGCCCCATGATGCTTACGATCAAGGATATGATCCAATATTTCGTGGAGCATCGCCATGAAGTGGTAGTACGCCGTACGAAATACGAATTGGCACAGGCTGAAAAGCGTGCACATATTCTTCAAGGATATTTGATCGCGTTAGATCACCTGGATGAGGTTATTAAACTGATCCGTGAATCAGCTACTCCTTCGGATGCGCAGGATGGTTTAATGAGCAATTTCGGTTTGAGTGAGATTCAGGCAAAGGCCATTCTGGAAATGCGTTTACGTGTATTAACCGGACTGGAGAGAGATAAGATCAAAGCGGAATACGAAGAGTTGATGAAATTAATTGAGTATTTAAAATCCGTTTTAAATGATGAATCACTTCGTATGAAAATCATTAAAGATGAATTGCTCGAGATCAAAGAGAAATATGGAGATGAGCGTAAAACAGAAATCGTTTATGCTTCCGGCGATTTTAAAATGGAAGATATGATCGCCGATGAAGATGTGGTGATTACCATCTCTCACATGGGTTACATCAAACGTACGCCATTAAGTGATTACAGAACTCAAGGCCGTGGAGGTAAAGGTGCTCAGGGAAGTACCACTCGTGATGAAGATTTTATTGAGCACTTGTTCATTGCATCAACGCACAACTATTTATTGTTATTTACGGAACAAGGCCGTTGCTTCTGGATGCGTGCATTTGAAGTGCCGGAAGGAAACCGTACATCCAAAGGACGCGCGATTCAAAACCTGATCAATATTCCATCTACGGATAAAGTAAAAGCTTACATTAATGTGAGAACACTGGAGGATGAAGCGTATATCAACAACAACTTTATCATCATGTGTACGAAAAATGGTGTTATTAAGAAAACAACGTTAGAAGCCTATTCACGCCCTCGTCAAAGCGGTATCAATGCGATCACTGTGAGAGAAGGAGATGCTTTACTTGAAGTATTATTGACGAATGGAACAAATGAAGTGATGTTGGCTTCAAAAGCAGGTAAGGTAGTGCGTTTCAATGAGGCTGATGTTCGACCGATGGGGCGTAATGCTTCCGGCGTAAGAGGAATCAACCTGGGAGATGAAAAAGACAATGAAGTAATCGGTATGATTGCAATGCCTGATAAAACAAGCAATGTAATGGTTGTCTCTGAAAAAGGATATGGAAAACGTTCGGATATTGAAGAATATCGTGTAACCATGCGCGGTGGAAAAGGTGTGAAAACCATTAACATCACTGAAAAAACAGGTAACCTGATTGCTATCAAAAATGTGACGGATAAAGATGATTTGATGATTATCAATAAATCCGGTATCACGATTC
>DASRRA010000399.1:0-2812 GCA_035696085.1 Bacteroidia bacterium
CTTCCAAACGGGCCTGAATAAGCATTAATCGTTTCTTCCCTTTAATAATGGTCCGGATATGCGCATGCTTTATTAAATTATAGTCTACATTGTAGCAAGATTCCTTTTTTGGAATTACTTTAAGCGTATCTACCATTTCTGTCTTCTCTGGGGAAAAGTATAATACGATGCTCACTTTCCTGTTTTTTTCAGCTTGTTCCAGCGTGCTTTCACCACGCGCAATAATTTTTGTAACCGTTGTTTTGGAAATAAATTTTTCGCAATAGGCGGCTATGTTTTTTGCACGCTTTTCAGAAAGTTTTAAATTGAGTTTGGCATCACCAACAGAATCAGCTAAGCCAATAAAATAAACGGAATCAAGATCTGAAAGATCATAACGGGTTGGAATTGTATTTAAAATATTGGTCTGCTCTTCGTGTATTTTGGAAATTCCTGTGTTAAAATAGATGGATAAAGTATCTTGTCCATATGAACGACTTACATTCATAAAAACAAGAAGAATAAGTGTTAAGCGTATTAATTTCATCCTTAGTTTTGTTGCGATATTAGAAACCTGTAAACGTAGTTTCTTACTGAATGTTTTAATCTTTATTACGGATCTCGGACTATGCTAAGTCTCCTTCGACAACCTAAATCTCTTTTTCTAATAGATGCCATTGGTGCATTTATCACTGCCTTCCTGTTATTTATGATTTTGAGTCCATGTGAGGCCTATTTTGGAGCTCCAAAGGAAATTTTACGCTACTTGTCAATCATAGCAGCTGTTTATGCTGTCTATTCTTTCAGCTGCTTTTTGCTATTGAAAAAACAATGGAGCCCTTTTCTAAAAATAATCAGTATGGCCAATTTATTTTATTGCGGATTAACGGTAAGTTTTGTAATTTACTATAGCAGTCGACTTAAGATGCTGGGATTTGCTTATTTTTTAGGTGAAATACTCCTTATTGTTTGCCTTGCCTGTTTTGAATGGAGGGTATCTGTAACAACCAAAAAATAGTAATCAGTCAGGGATTGCCGTGTTTTCCAATTCTGTTCAGAACAGAAGAATAGTAAGATCTGATTGTAGTTAGATCAGTAGTGGTATTGACGGAATAGCCGTACCATCCCTGAACAAAATAGAAGTTGTTATCGGAAGAATAGTACACCTTGTAATGATGTTCTATTTCAGGAAGATTGGTAGAGATCGTATCATTAAAAAATTCCTTTCCATCATAAGTAACACCAACATTGATGTCAAAATATAAGGTAGAGTCTACAATATCGTATGGTTCGGAATGTGTTTTTAATGTTTTATTTTTAAAGGAAACTGTATCAGATGACAAATAGGCGGGTAAGGTAAATTGATATTGTGAATTATAATCGGCAATTGAAAGGACTTTAAAAATGGATGCCAACGTTGTACAAGGTTCTTCAGTTTTTAGTTTCGTTTTAAAGGTTCTGCCGGTTTTCTTTCCAGGTTCATCATAGTACAAAAAATAAACACTGTCATTTTCAAATACGATTATATAGGTACTTTCATCCTTATCCCTTTCATATAATTCCCAATAATCACAAGAGCAAGAATTAAGAGAATTGTAATGTATATTTCGTTCCAAAACATAATTTCCGTTTTTGGAAAACAGGATAGAATCCGTTGCACCATTCGCGCAGATTACGCTCAATGTAAAAGCAAGAAGTAGAAAGCCGTATTTCATGTGCCTAAAGTTATAGGAAAAATTAAAAAAGCAAACCGTTTCCGGAATTAAATTGGTTTTTTTGTCAGGTTAAGGCGTTAAAAAAAGGTAGATTTTAAAACCTTGACACGCTGTAATCCCTTGACTATTATTACAGATTCGCAAATTCCCCACGTTTTTCGACCTTGAAACTTTCTCACTCAATTTGAGTACAATCAATTATGAAAAAGGGGCTTTCTCACACTCTGTTTTTTATTTTTTTCTTGTTTTTTATTGCTGTTGAAGCCCAAACGCCACATGTAGACAGTCTTAAAAAGGCGCTGGAATTACACCTCTCGCAAGATACTACCAGAGTACACATTCTTATTCAGATTTGCAAAGCACATATTTATGAAACCAATGATATGGATCAATTGGAGTATTATAATGCTCAATTGTATCCATTGGCGAAGCTGCTCAATGCATCTGAAGGACTTGCCTATGCGTATCTCTACAAAGGTATACTAAGCAAAATCCGAACAGATTATCCTCAGGCCAGATTGCATTTGGATCATGCTTTAAACATTTTTAAAACACTGAAACTAAAACAGGGAATAGCAGCCTGCTATATTAATCTGGGCCTTGTGGAGGACCGTGTTGGGAATTATACGAAAGCTATTGAATATGCGAATGCTGCAGCCAAAATAAGAAATGAATATGGAGATATCCGGGGAACAGCTAGCGCGTTGAATAACCTGGCCATTTCTTATGGGAATCTTGGCGACTATAAAAAGTCATTAAACTCCTATTTTAAATCCTTGCAATTAAGAGAATCCATTAATGACAAATTAGGAATGTCTGTTTCGTATCTAAATATTGGAGATTCCTACAATATACAAGGAAAATATGATGAATCAGAAAAATTTCTGCTCAAAGCGCTACCATTAAAAAAGGAACTTGGTGATAAAGAAGGAGAAGCCTATGTATATGCGAATTTAGCTTCTATAGCCACCAGCCGCAAAAATTTTAAAAAGGCACTTATCCTGCACCTCAAAGCGCTGAAGTTGAGAGAAGAAATGGGAGATAAGCAGAACATAAATCAAACTTATGTTTTTATCGGAAAGAACTATTTTGATCAGCAAAAATACCCGGAGGCCCTG
>DASRRA010000400.1:0-14397 GCA_035696085.1 Bacteroidia bacterium
AAACAAAAGATAAAACCAGTAAAGAAGCATCTATGTTTGTTAAGCAAAAACTGGATGGAGCAAAATGGTTTATAGATGCGATTCAACAGCGTAGTTATACTTTGTTGTATACCATGAATGCTATTATGGAATATCAAAGGGAGTATTTTATGGAAGGAGATGAAACGCTACTCAAACCAATGATCTTAAAAGATATTGCTGAAAAGGTTGGTTTGGATATTTCCACGATCTCTCGCGTGGCCAATAGTAAGTATGTACAAACTCCTTTTGGGACCTTTTTATTAAAAACATTTTTTAGTGAATCCTTGTCAACCGATAGTGGAGAAGAAGTTTCTACGCGTGAGGTAAAAAAGATCCTGGAGGATTGCATTGCAGCGGAAAGCAAAAAGAAACCGTTAACCGATGATAAGTTGACCAAAATCTTAAAAGAAAAAGGATATAACATCGCCAGAAGAACAATAGCCAAATACAGGGAACAATTGGATATTCCTGTGGCGCGTTTAAGAAAAGAATTGTAATGGACGAACAAACGGTGGTTAAGGCTCCTACAAGCGGAGAAGAAAAGTTTGCGAAATTTTTATCAATCATTTTTCATCCGCTGCTGATGCCTACTTATGGGTTTGTACTATTATTTTCTACGCAGAATTATCTTTCCACCTTTCTACCTTTTCAGTTTAAACTAATTATTATAGGACTTACTTTTTTATTTACGTTTTTATTTCCTGCCATTAATGCGGTGGTTCTGCTGAAAATTGGGAGAATCAAGAGTCTTGAAATGAATGATCCCCGGGAGCGTCTATTGCCTTACGGAACAACACTCTTATATTACATGGCCTTGTTGTATCTGCTATACAACTCTCATTTCTCCGTTATTTTTAAGGTAATTATTATTGGTGCGGCTTGCTGCATTTTAACGACATTGGCTGTAAATTTAAAATGGAAGATCAGTGCACATATGGTTGGCGCCGGAGGAATTACAGGAGCTATACTTGCATTGCTTTATCGATTGGAGAGTGATATGCAGCTTGCCTTTATTATAATTATTTTAATTGCAGGACTTGTTGGATACGCACGCCTGAAATTAAATGCACATACGCCGGCACAAGTATACACCGGTTTCTTAGTTGGATTTCTAATCCAGCTTTCACTCCTCTTATTTTTCTAAACGCTTATTCAATCAATTATGGTAATGAGATAGAGGATTATCTTCCAGTTAAAATTTGTATAAACCCTCTGGAAGGATCATTTTTGGAAACAGGATGAGCATCTGCGTTTGGTCTGTTCAACACATAAAAATAAACGCCATCTCCCAGGTTGGGAGCTTCCCAGTCGTTCATGTAATCGTTGCTCGCATATACCACACTTCCCCAATAATTATAAATAGTCAATTTTGTTCCGCTTTCTAATCCTGTAATAACAAAGCGATCGTTCACACCATCACCATTTGGAGTAAGGATATTGGGAACACTATAAGGTGTGCAGGAAGAATCGGTTACGATAACGGTATACGGATTACAGGAGAAATTAACACCGGAAATAATTACGTGATAAATACCGGCAGCTAAGTCTGTAGCGACTGGAGTTGTTTGTGAATTTGCATCATCCCATAAGTAGGTATAGTTTCCAGGCGTGCAAGGTGTAATGGTAGCGGTCCCGGTTTGTTTGCCTTTGCAGGGTTTTGTAAAAGAAGTAGTGGCACAGCATTGTCCCTTAGTTATCTGAACGGAAAAAGCAAAAAAAGAAAGTAAAAATAAAAGGGTGATTTTATTCGTGTTTAAAATGTGGATGGGGAATACATTTTTTTTCATTCAACTAAAAAATTATGTTGTTTATAAAAGTAATGAGCGCGCTAAATGTACTTATTACTTTTATAAACAACAAAAATTTTAGGGAATGAAACCTAAGTCTCTAGCGTTTTAATGAATGATTCTACTGGAAAGTTTTTTTACAGTTTTTGTTAGTTCTTCATAGTCAAGAGGCTTGGCCATAAAAGAACTGGCCCCCATGTCGAGCGCAGAAGGCTCCACATCTTCTTTGTTTAAGGAAGAAATGATGATAACCGGGATATTGTTTAAATAAAAATTTTTCAGGAGAGATAAAATTCCCAACCCTGAAATAGTGGGCATCATAATATCACAGATAATCACATCAACCTTCGATTTATCAACCAATTCCAGCGCGTGATATCCATCGGCTGCGGTAAGAATTTCATAATTTTCATCTTTTAAATTGAAAGCTATTGATTGCAAAATCAGTTGATCGTCATCAATTACCAATACGCGTTTCATAATGAACCTCCGTTTCTAGTTGTAAAACTGTTTTGTATTAGTTAAATAGCGCAAATGTTCAGATAATTTACGAAAATAAGCCGACAAAAACAAAAATAACGTAAAAAAAGTATTGCAAGCAAGAAAAAAAGCACTTAAAAATTACTTGAACCCTAAAAACAATGTCTTCTTAACATAAAAATCATCAGGCAGATAGCGCAGAAAAGGGATGAGTGAGGTTAATGAAAGAAAGACCTAAACATTTCCAAGTAAATACATAGCATTTAAGGTAGGTACCTTTGTTCCTCCCTTTTTCTCAAGGGTAATAGCGAAGGCTTGTGCATCCGCGACTGGTTTCATTTTCTGAAGTATGGTCGTATTGGTATTGGCAGTTAAATCAAATATCCCGGCATCAATAGGTTTACCATTCACAATAGCCCATAGTTGGTATTGCTTATCCTCCGGAGGGGTTGGGATTTCAGTCACATTTAAATAAACTTCTTTGGATGATTCGTTCCAGTAAATCGAAGCGACTGCATTCGGTGCATTTTCCAATCCTTTTAAAATAACCGTTTTATTACCATTTTGCGCAACGATTTCCAGGTGTCTTTTCGCATCATCGTAAGCCGTTTTTTGCGCAGCATACTGTCCTTCAAAGTACTGTTTGTCTACATTGGAGGTAACCAGTTCATTTTTTACGTCGCTTAGTTCGTCATAAAGAAAAATGCTGTAGCCAATACTGAGGACTAAAGCAACAGATGCGGCAATAAGCCAGTAGATCGGAATCAATTTTCTTTTAGAAGAAAGCGAATTTACTTCAGAGCTGTCATTAAATTCCAATTGAGCAGCAATCTTATCTTTTAAATAAGAAGGCGGTTCTTTTGAGGCATCCATCGCATATTGCTCCAGTATCTTCTCAATAGAAATAAGTTCAGCCTGGATTTCCGGATATTTCATAGCCATTTGTCTTACTTCTGATCGTTCTTCATCAGTAAGCTGGTTAAGCACATAACTTTCAAGTATTCCGGACGATATATAATCTAATGTATTCAAAATCTATTTCAATGTTTCTCTCAATTTAACAATAGCTGCCCTGACGCGTGTTTTTACGGTACCCAACGGAATGTTTAGCTCTTTAGCTGCATCTTCCTGTGTGTACCCTTCAAAATAAATCAGGTCAATCAATACCTTGTGGTCCTCTTTTAACTTGGCAACTTGCTCTTTTACACCAATAAAATCGGTGTTGCTTTGCATAGCTCCTTGCCTGTTGATTTCGTGCCTGGAGTTTTGCAGATCCCGGAGTTTCCCATCCATTTTGGATTGTTTGGACCGGGAATAATCAATAGCCGCATTGCGGGCAATGTTCAGCATCCAAGTAAATAATCTTCCCTTCGAGGCATCATAATTCTCTATGTTTTTCCAGATTTTTACAAATACGTCTTGTAGAATATCCTCAGCTATTTCTTCCACATTTACTACTCTTGAAATGACCCCAAACAAAGCACCTGAATAATTATCGTACAGCAGACCATAGGCCGCTGTATCCTTCTTTTTTAGCAAGGAAACTAATTCTTCTTCAGTATAATTTTTAGTAGCGTTTTGCATGTCAGATGTACAAATATAAAACTTATTGTTACATAAGTCCATAGACCTGATAAAAAATCAATAAATCAGGTAAAACCTGTGTTATATTATACATTTCGGATAGATTGGAATACTTTTTTGAGTACTTTTGCCCGCCTTGATCAATTCGATCATTAAATCAAATTTTCAGCATTTTTAAAATATAATTACAATGAGCAAAGGTCCGATTTCAAATTTTATCGAAAAACATTATAAGCATTTTAATGCAGCTGCACTTGTTGATGCAGCAAAAGGATATGAAACCCACTTAACCGAAGGGGGTAAAATGATGGTGACATTGGCAGGAGCAATGAGTACAGCAGAGTTAGGTAAATCACTTGCAGAAATGATCCGTGCCGGAAAAGTCGATATCATCTCTTGTACAGGTGCCAACCTGGAAGAAGATATTATGAACCTCGTGGCACATTCCCACTACAAACGTGTACCTAACTACCGTGATCTTTCACCACAGGATGAATGGGATTTGCTGGAAAACCACTACAACCGTGTAACCGATACCTGTATTCCGGAAGAGGAAGCATTCAGAAGATTGCAAAAACACATTCATAAAATCTGGAAAGATGCAGATACCAAAGGAGAACGCTTTTTCCCGCATGAATACATGTATAAAATATTGCTAAGCGGAGAATTGAAACAATACTATGAAATTGATCCTAAAGATTCATGGATGCTGGCAGCTGCTGAACGTAATTTGCCAATGGTAGTACCAGGTTGGGAAGATTCAACAATGGGAAATATTTTTGCTTCGTATGTGATCAAAAAAGAAATAAAAGCAGCTACCATGAAATCAGGAATTGAATACATGGCCTGGTTAGCGGATTGGTATGTGAAGAACTCCGAAGGAAAAGGAGTTGGATTTTTTCAAATAGGTGGTGGTATTGCAGGTGACTTCCCAATTTGTGTGGTGCCTATGCTTTACCAGGATATGGAAATGGAAAACATTCCATTCTGGAGTTATTTTTGCCAAATCTCGGATTCAACAACCAGTTATGGTTCTTACTCTGGAGCTGTTCCAAATGAAAAAATCACCTGGGGTAAATTGGATATTCACACACCTAAATTTATTGTAGAATCAGATGCGACTATTGTGGCACCTTTGATTTTTGCCTGGATTTTAGGATGGTAATACGTAAAAAAGCAAAAGCCTCACAACCGAATTATCATGTTGTGAGGCTTTCTTGTTTCCTCATTTAGAGATTTAAAATCCCCAAGTTTACTGATGCATACCTGGTACAACAGAAGTGACCCAGCTTTTTCCCCATTCTTCCACTTCCACTTCGCTCCATAATTCCGGAAAGAAAATTCGCTTTTGAAACCGTGGAGGCAGGTATTTTTGCCAGTTGGTTCCACCAGTCGCCGCAATATCCACCGGATCTTTATGCAGGTAACGAACCGCTGATTTGTAATGTGACAATGGCCAGTTGATATTTACGTTTACATCCAGTTGGCGAAAAGCAAGCTTCAGTTCTTCATTCTGCTGATCTTTTTCCGGTAAACTTTTGTATAGGGAAAGCAAATTTTTGTGCTTGTATTTTTTTGCCAGATCCTTAAATGTAGCTGAATATTTTTCTTCAAACTGTACCAGAGTGAGGGTCTTTTTACCAGTAGCGAGCTCTGTTGCACCGGTTTTCCAGTACAAGTGTTCATACATGTTATCAATTACCTCATCGGTTGTTTCAGTTGGAAAATTCGCACGCATATCCTTTGCAACGATGTTTTTAAACGTGGTTGAACAGATCTCAATCATACGGTATTGTCCGGATTGAAAGCCGCTTGCAGGAAGCAAACTCATTCTGAATTTTAAAAACTGAGCAGGATCCATTCCATCCACCATAATATTGAAGGAATTAATCAACGCTTCGAAATAACGATTGATGCGGCCTACGCGTGCTGTTAAAAAAGTAACGTCTAAATGGTCTCTATCCTTTAACTGGGTATATTCATGCAAACACAGCTTAAAATAAAGCTCCGTAACCTGATGATACATAATAAAGATTTCTTCATCAGGAATGTTTGTTTTTGGATTTTGCAGACTTAGCAAGGTATCCAAATGAATATAATCCCAGTATGTTAAATAATTGGCATATAGCAACCCATCCAGGTAGGAGGAAAGATTTTGCCCCATTGCTTGATATTTTTCATCGAGCAATTTGATTTTTTCAACAATTTCTGGTTTTAATTCCATTTACAATTTCTTTTAGAGATAAGCAAAATTAAGAAATAGCGCTGAATAAATCGCTGTAAAAAGATTAGCGGCATGATTTTTAAAAAAACATCTTATAACAAATGGTGTTAAACTTTTAAAAAACGATGAAATCATGGAAACAAAAGCTTCAATCGAAAAAAATGGATTTGCCATTGGATTAATTACTTCTGCTGCATTATTAGCATATTTTTTTATAATGAAAGCAGCAGGGTTAGTACATGTGCTGGAATTACGATTTTTTAACTTTATTATCGCAGCGGTTGGTATTTATTATGGCATTTACAAATTGAAAAGTACTTTACGTGAAGACCAATTTTACCTGAAAGGCTGGGCACAAGGAATGTATATCTCAGCAGTTTCTGTTGTTTCCTTTGCCATCGTAGTTAGCATTTATATTAACTATTTTGATCCGAATTTGGTGCAAGCCATTAAAGAGCAAACCAATATAGGAACTTCCTATAATGCAGTAACCTTGTTTATTAGTATGGTCATGGAAGGTATGGCAGGAGGGGCAATCATTACATTTGCTTCGCTACAATACTTAAAACGTGAGGGTAATGAAAAAGAAGGAAATGAATTTGATCAAAGGCGTAAAGGTAAATCTGAGCGTCTAAAAGAAGAATTAGAAGTAGAAAACTGGAGACTCTAAGCCTTCCTTACGGCCTACGCGGTATTTATACTTCTCCTATGCTGTAATTATGCTGAAGCTACGACCCCTACTTAGTAACTTCACTAAATAAAAAATCCGGTGAAAAACTTTCACCGGATTTTTTATTTAGTCTATTTTGGAAATGGGGTTGGCCAGATTGCTATAACTTGTTAATTCAAGTTTGATAGAACCCACCAATACATCGGCTTGTCCTTTTATCGGAATGTGATTATCATCATCTGTTAACCATACATTCAAATCTTCTTCGTGTTTAAAAACACGGCCTTTTTGCACGATAGGACGGAATTTCAAGCACCTGAATTTTCCTATATCAATTTCCACATCTTCACGACCGATGAATTTAATTTTTAACGGATAGATTTCTTTATCCATAAAACAGCTTAAGGTAAACACATCTCCCTCTTTGGCATTTTTTAAATCCAGGTTACGGGCATAGTAAAATGCGGATAACATATCCTGCATGTTAGGCTGAATATCATATTGCGCATCACCAGCAACATTTACTTTATTCGTGTAATGATTAAAAATATAGTCCTGGTTAATGGTATAACCACCTTCTGATACTCTTCTTACAAATATCCAGGGAACAAGCGCCTTTTCATCGATGTAGGTTTCATAGCGGTCGCGTACTTTGAAGAAAAAATCAAAAGTGCCTTTAGAGTTACCGAGTCCAACCACATGAAATGTTTTACGTCCTGCAAATTCTTTTTCTTCATCCGTAACTGTAAGTGTTGCAACACCGGCGTCAATAAATCCATAGCGCATGTGATAGGATAAAACTTCACCTCGCTTAAAAGCTTTATTGGGAATTTCGGGAAGGTCAACAGTTTTGTTTTCGGCAACAGGTAAATCCTGTTCAGCACTTCGGAAAGATAAACACGAGATCGTGATTAATGTTCCAATTAAAACAATTTTCTTCATCATAAGGAAATTAGTTGCGGGGGCTATTCAAAGCATGTGCCATGTGATAAACAGGTGAATCCCAGACTATTTTACACGTGTTTTGACCTCCAGTTAAACAACAATGTTTATGATTTTATTATGAACGACGATTATTTTTTTTGGCGCCTTTCCTTCCAGGTATTTCTGCGTTTGCTCCAGTGTGAGGATAACCTTTTCCAGTTCTTCTTTGGTTAATGAAAGATCGTATTCCTGGAAAAAACGTGTTTTACCATTGAAGGATACCGGATAGTTAAACGAATTTTCAACCAGGTAGGATTCGTTTACCAACGGAAATTCCGCATAGGTAATCGTTTCTTTATGTCCCAACCTACTCCACAATTCTTCAGCAATGTGTGGTGCATACGGCGCAATAATAATAGCCAACGGCTCCAATATAGCACGTTTGTTACATTTCAAATCCGTCAATTCATTTACACAAATCATGAAATTGCTGACAGATGTATTGAATGAAAAACTTTCAATATCTCCGGCAATTTTTTTAATCGTTTTGTGCAGCGTTTTTAATTCTTCTTTCGTAGCAGGTTCATTGCTGATGTTTACAGCATCACCATTATGATAAAGTCTCCACAGCTTACGCATGAAATTGGAAACGCCGCTGATACCGTTCGTATTCCAGGGTTTTGAAAGTTCCAGCGGGCCTAAAAACATTTCGTACAGACGCAAAGCATCCGCTCCGTATTGATCAACCATATCATCCGGACTGACAACGTTCCATTTTGATTTGGACATTTTTTCAACCTCACTTCCGCAGATGTATTTGCCATCTTCTAAAATGAAAACAGCGTCTTTGTATTCATCTCTCCACTTTTTGAAGGCTTCTACATCAAGCACGTTGTTGTTGACAATGTTTACATCTACGTGAAGAGGTGTTACGTTCGGGTCATTTTTTTCTAAGCCCGTTTGTTTTAATTCTTCAGGCGATAACGCAGTTCCAATTCTGTTTTTTGAAATGAAAATATTTTTCCCAATACGATAAACGAATGAACTCATTCCTTGTATCATCCCCTGATTAATCAACTTCTTTGCTGGTTCCATCATGGGAATCAAACCCAGATCGTACAAAAATTTTGTCCAGAAGCGCACGTACAATAAGTGCCCAGTAGCATGTTCCGCTCCTCCAATGTAGAGATCTACATTTTGCCAATAATCAATTGCATGTCTATCTGCAAAGGTATAGCTGTCGAATGCATCCATGTAACGCAGGTAGTACCAGGATGAGCCAGCCCAGCCCGGCATAGTAGAATATTCGTATTCGTATTGATCTTTGTACTTCCAGTCTTTGGCTCTGGCCAATGGCGGTTCACCGGTTTCTGTTGGTAAATATTTATCTACTTCAGGAAGCAACAATGGCAATTCTCTTTCCGGTAATACATAGGGGATCCCTTCTTTGTAGTATACAGGAATAGGTTCTCCCCAATAACGCTGACGACCAAAGATGGCATCACGCAAGCGGAAATTTGTTTTACCTTTTCCTAATCCTTTTTCTTCAATAACGGCAATTGCTTTTTTTACGGCATCCTTCACTTCCAATCCATTTAAGAAATCGGAATTGATAATTTTTCCTTCCTTCGCATCATAGGATTCTTTGGAAAGATCGCCACCGGCCACAACTTCCAAAATGGGTAAACTAAAATTTTTGGCAAAGGCATAGTCGCGGGAGTCGTGCCCTGGAACAGCCATTACAGCCCCTGTTCCGTATCCAGCCAATACATAATCACCAATCCAGATTGGTAATTTTTGTTTGGTAAATGGATGCAATGCATAGGCACCTGTAAATGCACCGGTAATTTTTTTGACATCTGCCATGCGCTCCCTTTCGCTTCTGTTCTTAGCGAAGAGCATGTATTCTTCAATTTCTTTGCGTTGTGCAGCGCTGGTTATTTTTTGTACGAGTTCATGCTCCGGTGCCAATGTCAGGAAAGAAACGCCAAAAACGGTATCAGGCCGAGTGGTGAACACTTCAATTTGTTCGCCTTCAAATTGATCCACGTCAAACACCAAACTGGTTCCTTCCGATTTTCCAATCCAGTTGCGTTGCGCTTCTTTGATGCTTTCTGTCCAATCAATACCATCCAGGTCATTCAACAAGCGGTTGGCATAAGCTGTAATGCGGAGACTCCATTGCTTCATCAATTTGCGTTCAACAGGATAACCACCACGTTCGGAAACGCCATCTTTCACTTCTTCATTGGCAAGCACAGTTCCCAGTTGCGGGCACCAGTTGACCATCGTATCACTTAAATACGCCAAGCGATGATTCAACAACACATCCGATTGTTCTTTATCTGAAAGATCATCCCATTTTTTAGAAGCATCTTCTGAAAAAGGAATTGTTTTGTGTTCAAATTTTTCAATCAGTGTGGCAATGGGTTCCGCTTTATCTGTTTCGATATTGTACCAGGAGTTGAACAATTGAATAAAAATCCATTGCGTCCATTTATAATATGCCGGATCAGAGGTACGCACTTCTCTTTCCCAATCGAAGGAGAAACCGATTTTATCTAGTTGTTCACGGTAACGTGCAATATTTGTACGGGTAGTGATTTCAGGGTGTTGGCCTGTTTGTATGGCGTATTGCTCGGCCGGTAAACCGAACGAGTCGTAACCCATGGGATGCAACACATTAAAACCTTTCAAGCGTTTGTAGCGGGCAAAAATATCAGAGGCAATATAACCCAGTGGATGCCCAACATGCAGGCCAGCTCCACTTGGATAAGGAAACATATCCAGCACATAATATTTTGGTTTGCTGGAAGTATTCTCGGCTTTAAATGTTTCATTAGTGGCCCAGTAGGCTTGCCATTTTCTTTCTATTTCTCTGAAATTGTATTCCATAATGCTATTAAAAAACGATTGAGGTATTTTGTGCGAATATACGAAGTTCACCTCACCCCGGGCGCCCCTCCTTGAAAAAAGGAGAGGGGTAGGTTATTAACGATGAATTGTTTATTCAATTTTAATTTCTAAAAATCTGGTATTTGGATAATGGTTAATTTAGTTGCAATCAATAACCAGAAGTGTGTCAGACAAATATTCAAAACGCAGATTAGCAGGAGCAACCCTTACAACTATCGTGAGCCTTGCACTTGTATTGTTCATGTTGGGCTTGTTGGGCGTTTTAATTTTAAAAGCGAATCAAATTACCAATCATATCCGTGAAAATATTGGTTTTCAAATCATTTTAAATGAGAATGCAAAAGAGGCTGATATTGCCAAACTGCAAAAGACATTGGATGTTTCCAGTTATGCAAGATCAACAGAGTTTATATCAAAAGAAGAAGCTGCTGCACGTTTAAAAGAGGATTTGGGTGAAGATTTTATCGAGTTTCTTGGAACTAACCCCTTGCTGGCAACCATTAATGTGCATTTGAAAGCAGAATATGCTAATGCAGATAGCATAGCCTGGATAAAGAGAGAAATTGAAGCGACGCACTTATGCAAAGAATTCATTTATCAGAAAATGTTGATTGATAACATCAATGAAACTGTAAAGAAAATAAGCCTGGGTATTTTAATTTTCTGCGGTTTATTGATGATAGTGGCGTTGGCGCTCATTAACAATACCATTCGCTTATCCATATACAGCAAGCGTTTTATTATAAAAACCATGCAACTGGTAGGTGCCACGCAGGGTTTTATACGACGACCCTTTGTCTTAACAGGTATAAAACACGGGGTGTATGGAGCTGTTATTGCTATTCTTTTATTATTGGCGCTGATAAATTTTGCTGAAAAACAAATTCCCGAATTGCAGGATCTGCGAGATCAACAAATGTTGATGTACCTGTTTGGGTTGGTAATCATTATGGGGATTATAATTTCCTGGATCAGTACCTCTCTGGCTGTGCGTAAATACTTGAGGTTGAAGTCCGACGAGTTGTATTACTAGCTCCCAGAAACCGCTCCTTAAACCAAAAATCTTCCATTTTTTTAACGTTTTTTATTAGCAATATTATAGTACATTTGCCATTCAAAATTTATCATCATGGCTAAAGAAATAAAGAAAACTGGTTTTGCATTTGGAAAAGAAAACTACCGCATCGTCATCATCGGTGTGGTGCTTGTTGTTATTGGCTATTTGTTGATGATAGGTGGAGGAACAGATAATCCAAATGAATTTCATGAAGATGAAATATTCAGTTTCCGCAGAATTACGCTTTCTCCCATTGTTATTCTGTCTGGTTTCGTGACCGTTTTGATAGGCATCATGAAAAAATCGAAAGAATAAAACTGATAAAGCTTTTCTCATTCAATAATCTCATCTTATTTGCATGTCGTATATTCAGGCTATTATATTAGCTATCATTGAAGGAATAACCGAATTTTTACCCATCTCTTCCACAGGTCATATGATTATTGGCTCTTCCATTATGGGAATTGCCCATCATCCGTTTACAAAATTGTTCACCGTAGCCATTCAGTTGGGTGCGATCTTGTCGGTGATCGTATTGTATTGGAAGCGTTTTTTCCAGTCGGTGGATTTTTATATTAAATTGTTTGTAGCCTTTATTCCAGCTGTTGTATTCGGGTTGTTATTCAACGATGCAATTGACGCATTGCTTGAAAATGTAGTGGTTGTGGGTGTAACGCTCCTGTTGGGTGGCGTACTGTTTTTGTTTTTAGATAAGCTATTTAATGATGAAGGCAAATCGGATATGACCCCAAGCTATCCAGCCGCATTAAAAATAGGTTTGTTCCAGGTAATTGCCATGATACCGGGCGTTTCCCGATCGGCAGCAACCATCATTGGTGGATTAACTCAAAAATTAACGCGTAAGGCAGCGGCAGAATTTTCATTCTTCCTGGCTGTACCCACGATGTTTGCAGCTACAGCCAAAAAATTATTGGATTATTATAAGGATGGTGTTTCCTTTCAAGGAGATGAAATCAATATATTGATTGTAGGCAATGTCATAGCCTTTATTGTAGCGATGATTGCCATCAAATCATTTATAGGATACCTTACCAAGCATGGATTTAAGGTTTTTGGATACTACCGCATAATTGTAGGCTTGCTTATTTTGTTGCTTTATTTCAGCGGATATCACTTAAGTATTGTGTAATGCATTCCTATGACTTTAGAGCCGGTGAAGTTTTGTTAATTGATAAACCATTAACCTGGACTTCCTTCCAGGTGGTGAACAAAATGAAGTACCTCATCAAAAATCACCCTTCACTTTTACTCGACGGAAAAAGAATACAGCCTAAAATTGGCCATGCCGGCACGTTGGATCCCTTGGCTACCGGCTTATTGATTGTTTGCACGGGTAAGCAAACAAAAAACATTGAACAATACCAGGCACAGGAAAAGGAGTACACAGGAACGTTTTATATAGGTGCTACTACGCCATGCTATGATCTGGAAAAGGAAATTGATACGTATTATCCCACGGAACATATATCCGAACAACTAATCAGGGATATGGTTACCCAATTTATTGGGAAGCAACAACAAACACCACCTTTATTTTCAGCAATTAAAATAGATGGAAAAAGAGCTTATGATATAGCCCGTGCCGGACAAACGGCAGAAATCAAATCCAAAGAAATTACCATTTCTACATTTGAGATAACCCGTATTGCCTTACCCGAGGTAGATTTCAGGGTGGTTTGCAGCAAGGGAACCTATATCCGGTCCCTGGCACGGGACTTTGGCTTAGCCTTAAAAAGTGGGGCGCATCTAACTGCATTGTGCAGAACCCGAATTGGGGACCATAAATTGGGGGATGCACTTACGTTAACCGAATTTGAAAGGAAAGTAAAGGGAACTCCCGAAAATTAACCTTTTTGCCCGCTTATTTAAAGGTTTTGTTAAAAAAAACTGGATTTTTATTGACAAGGCGCTTTTAGAACAGTATTTTTGCCGACTTAAAAATTTAACTAAATCCCGTAAGATTTATGAAAAGTGTTCTCTATGTCCTGTATAGAGTACTTCCATAGCCTTGCAGCTAAAACAAAAAAAGAAATATGAAACTTTCACAATTTAAATTTAACCTACCAAAAGAATTATTGGCGGAAACACCTTCCAAAAATAGAGATGAAGCAAGATTGATGGTTGTTAACCGTAAAACTGGAAAGATTGAACACAAACTGTTCAAAGATGTGTTGAGTTATTTTGGTGATGGAGATTGTATGATCTTGAATGATACCAAAGTATTTCCGGCACGTATGTACGGAAACAAAGAAAAGACGGGTGCAAAAATTGAAGTTTTTTTATTGCGTGAATTAAATGCAGAGAGCCGTTTATGGGATGTGTTGGTGGACCCAGCTCGTAAAATCCGTATCGGTAACAAATTGTATTTCGGAGATGATGATACATTGGTTGCAGAGGTGATTGACAACACCACCTCACGTGGACGTACCCTTCGCTTTTTATTTGACGGATCTTACGAGGAGTTCCGTAAAACCTTGGAAGACATGGGAGAAACACCCTTGCCTAAATACATTAAACGTGCACCGACAGAAGATGATAAAGAGCGTTACCAAACGGTATATGCAAAAAATGAAGGAGCGGTTGCAGCACCAACAGCAGGATTGCACTTTAGCCGTGAGTTGCTAAAACGCCTGGAGCTAAAAGGGGTAAACTTCGCAAACGTTACGTTACACGTAGGTTTGGGAACATTCCGTACGGTAGAAGTAGAGGATCT